>DATMHD010000001.1:0-7180 GCA_035555075.1 Sphingomicrobium sp.
GTTCCAGCGGACGTGCTGAGCCTCGTTGGGCGAGAAGACGTCGCTCTGGGCATCACTTTGCCCCTCGGGCGGGATGGGTTTCATGATGTAGAAGGGCGCGCCCGCCGGGTCCGCCACCATGGCGACGCGGCCGATGCCCGGAATGTCGAATGCGGCCATGTAGGTCTTGCCGCCGTCCTTCTCGATCGAGGCAACGGAGGCGTCGACATCATTCACGTACAGGTAGCCAAGCCAGGTCGCCCTTGCCCCATGCTGCTGCATTTCCGAATTCAGGGGCAGGATGCCTCCGGCGGACTTGCCGTCGCTTCTGCCGATCATCCGATAGTCATTGGGGAAGTTCGACCGGGCATCGATGTTCCAGCCGACCACTTTGTCGTAAAAGGCCTTCGAGGCGTCTGGATCGGGGGTCATCAACTCGTACCAGATGAAGCCGCCGTTCTGCTCGTTGCCGCTTTCATTGCCCGCGGCAGTCGCCACGTCTTCGCGAACGTCAGTCATGATCGAACCCTCCTCTTGGAGATTTTCCAGTCGCGCTTCAGGCCGAGACCTTCTCCAGCGTATTCACGATCGGTTTGAAGCCGCCCCAGAACATGCGCTTGCCGTCGAACGGCATCGGCTGTGCGCCCGGCTGCATCTCGGGATCCGCCATCAGTTTCTCCCAGGCCTTGTCGCGCACGTCCTTGGACGGCCACAGGATGAACGAGAAGACGACATTTTCATTGTCGCTCGCCTGGACCGCCCGGAAGAAGTCCGTCGTGTGCCCGTGTTCGAGGTTGTCCCCGACCGATTCGACGCTTCCGATCGCGCCTTGCGCTTCCGCCTTCCGAGCGAAGGTTTCGGCCAGTTTTCGATATTCCTCTTCCTTGCCCTTGGGCAGCGGAAGGATGAATCCGTCCACATAGCTCATGCTGCTTCTCCTTGCGGTTCATGCTCGCGGAAAACCGCGAGCTGGTCGGACAGGGCCCTCTTGAACGCGGGCCTTTCTTCACCGCGCTTCACGAGCG
Source organism: Sphingomicrobium sp. (assembly GCA_035555075.1). GTDB lineage: Bacteria > Pseudomonadota > Alphaproteobacteria > Sphingomonadales > Sphingomonadaceae > Sphingomicrobium. Next base: position 1,005 of record DATMHD010000001.1, read on the forward strand.
CGGAGAGATTGGGAAATTCCTCGAGGGCGTCGGTGTCTCGAAGCTGCCGGAGCGCGGTCACCAAGGTGAGGTCCCCGATCGTGAAACGGTTCTCGAGCCACTCTTTGTCGCCAAGAGCGTCGGACAGGCATTTCAGCCGGCCGTTGAGGAGATCCATGAACTTGGGCCGCGCTTCGCGAGCCCAGGGCTCGCCCTTGTTGAAGACATCGAGAAGTGTGAGCGGGAAGATTGCCGGCTCGACGCTGTTCAAGGTGCCGATGACCCAGGCGATCGCCCGCATCTTCCCTTCTGTATCGACCGGGAGGAGGCGCTCGTCCTTCATTCCAAGGTGGATGAGGATTGCGCCGCTTTCGAACAGCTGGACCTCATCGTCGCGGTAGCTTGGAACCTGGCCCCACGGCTGTTCGCAGAAATATTCGCGGGGCCGGGGTTTTGTCGCGTCGAGGAGGCGCACATGATAGGGCCTTCCCATCTCCTCCAGTGCCCAGCGAAGGCGAAGGTCGCGCACCAGTCCCTGCGCGAAGGGCGGAACCCAGCGGAACGCGGTGATCTCGATATCCGAGTTGGCGTCGAGCGGCATTTAAGGAGCCTCCTATCGTCTCAATGTTACGCGGCGGCTTCGTCGAGAGCGTGCGCGCCTTTCTCGGCGAAGTCCGGGTCCATCCACATCGGCTCCCAATGGTGACCGTCCGGGTCCTCGAAGCTCCGCCCGTACATGACGGACATTTCCTGCTTGGGGCCGATATCGGCCCTGCCACCCGCCAAGGCTGCGGCCTCGGTGATCCGGTCGACCTCCGCCGGGGTCTCGCACGAAATGGCCAGCAGTACCTGACTGTTGTTGTGCGCATCCGCAATCGGCTTGCGGGTGAACGTTGCATAGAAGGGATGAGTGAGGAGCATCACCGAGATGCTGTCTGAAAGAACCATCATTGCCGCCGCCTCGTTGCTGAACTTGGGCTCGCGGCGGAAGCCCAGGGCTTCGTAGAAGGTCGTCGATCTTTCGAGGTCCTCGACCGGCAGATTCACGAAAATCATTCGCGGCATGTCTTCCCTTCCTTCTTTTGCGACTCGATTCGCTTGCCTTTTGGACTCTGAAGTAATAAATTACAACCATGGAGTTAGAAAAAGTAACTAAGTTCCGGCAAAAAGAGGATAAACGCCGCTACGACGATGCCTGCGGACTGGCTCACGCGATGGAGCTCCTCGGCGAACGGTGGGCGATGCTCGTTCTTCGCGAGCTCGCTTACGGGCCGCGTCGATTTTCGGAGCTGAAGGCCGATCTTCCTGGAATCAGCGCAAATGTGCTGACCCAGCGCCTAACCGAACTTGAGTCACGGGGTCTTGCCGTCAGGACGAAGCTCCCACCGCCGGCTTCGGTCCAGGTCTATCAGGCGACGCAATGGGGGCTGGAGGCAATCCCCGTCATCGCGGCGCTGGGACGCTGGGCGGCGCGAAGCCCGCTCCATGATCCCACCCTCCAGATGAGCCATGTCTCGGTGATGATGTCGCTCCAGACACTTCTGTCGCCCGGTCTTGCCGAAGGTCTTCGTGCAAGGATCTGTTTCCGTTTCGGCGAGGTCGACTATGTCGCGACGCTCCACGACGGGCGCCTCGACGTCGAGCGGCAGGCTGCGGATGACTGCGACGTCTGTTTCCGGGGATCGCCAGGCGAAATCGCGGCAGTGATCCACGGCGGAGCGCCACTCGAGATGATTGGCGTCGAGGGAGACGTCGAGCTTGCGAAGCGTTTCAGGACCTTGTTCCCGCTTCCGCCAAAAATTGGCTGAACGTTGAGGCCGGCGCGCCCATCCCTTAAGGCCCTTTTCATGACTGATCTTCCCAACGTGAAGCCCGAGAGCCGCTCCGAGACGCTGATGGCCTCGCCCGACAAGATCGCGAAGGTGCGCGACCTGTTCGGAGTCGACTCGGACATGGAGGTTCCAGCGTTCAGCGAGGCCGACGAACGCGTTCCCGATCTCGATCCGACCTACGTCTTCGACCCGAACACCACGCTTGCGATCTGCGCCGGCTTTTCGAAGAACCGCCGGGTGATGGTCCAGGGCTATCACGGGACCGGAAAATCGACCCACATCGAGCAGGTCGCCGCGCGGCTGAACTGGCCCCTCATCCGCATCCACCTTGATGCCCATATCAGCCGCATCGATCTTGTCGGGCGCGATGCAATCGTCCTTCGCGAGGGCCAGCAGGTCACCGAATTCCGCGAAGGGCTGCTCCCGTGGGCGCTGCAGCATCCCGTCGCCCTTGTGTTCGACGAATATGATGCTGGCCGCCCCGACGTCATGTTCGTGATCCAGCGGGTGCTGGAGGCCGAGGGCAAGCTGACCCTCCTCGACCAGAACCGCGTGATCCGTCCGAACCCGTGGTTCCGTCTATTTGCGACCACCAACACGGTGGGGCTCGGCGACACGACGGGCCTCTATCATGGCACACAGGCGATCAATCAGGGTCAGATGGATCGCTGGAACATCGTCACCACCCTCAACTATCTTCCGGCTGCCGTCGAAGCGCAGATCGTCCTTGCAAAGACCGGGGAATATGATGAGCCCGGCGGCAAGGTCATCGTCGACAAGATGATCAAGGTCGCGGAGCTCTCGCGCCAAGGGTTCATCAACGGCGACATCTCGACCGTGATGAGCCCGAGGACGGTACTCAGCTGGGCCCAGAATGCGCACATCTTCAGCGATGTCGGTTATGCGTTCCGGGTGAGCTTCCTCAACAAGTGTGACGAGTCCGAGCGGCCGCTGATCGCTGAATATTACCAGCGGGTATTCGGAGAGGATCTTCCTGAAGGCGTTGTCGGGAAGGCTTGATGCGAAATGAAGAGGGCGCCGCCTCAGCGGCGCCCCCCAATCTCGTTCGTCGCCTTTACGAGTGGAATAGGTAGCCGCTGGCGACCGGCACGGTTCCCGCGATGTTGATGAACATGTCGGCTATCCCATTATGGTCCGTATCGATCGCGACGCGATGATGCGAAGCGTCGTACGTGACCCAGGGCGCTGTCGCACCGGCGATGTTGCTCAAATCAATCTTGTCGTGGCCGGTCTGGAAATCGGCGATCGTATCGGTCGATCCGTCGTTGTCGAACACGAATGTATCATTGCCATCGCCGCCGTAGAGCGTGTCGTTGCCGCCGAAGCCCCGGAGAACATCGTCCCCGCCCATGCCTTTAAGCACGTTGGCGGCATCATTTCCCCAAAGGACGTCTCGCGCCGATCCCCCGATGCCGTTCTCGATCGTGGTATTGTATGCGATCGAGAGGTTGCTGAACTGCGTCGCATTGACGCCCGTAACCCCGGTATCAAAAGCAACATTGGCCGAGATGACCGGGAGATAGGCCGCCTTCACAGCATCAAGCCTTGCCTGCGTATAGGGCGCGATCGCGAGCCCAAGCTCGTCACTAAGGGCTGCACGTGCGGCATTGACATCCGCCAGGCTAGGCACGGCCTGCCCGACGGAGCTGAACGATCCCGGATGAAGGTCCAGGAATTGGCCAGCAGTAAAGCCGGACAGGTCGATCGTATCGTTCCCGCCGGCGTCGTAGATCGAGATGTTGGGATAGGGGTTATGCGAGAAGTCGTAGACCGCATTGCCCGCATTTGAATTGAAGCCGTAGGTCGTGTCCGTCGCACGAGTGGTCGGGTCCGCCCCGTATTTTTCCTGGATCACGAAGATGTCGTGGAGCATCGGCGTTTGCGGGTAGTTCGCCTGCTGGCTCAGCCAATCGCGCGTGATCTGCGCGGTGTTGCTGCCGGACCAGTAGGACATAATGCTGTATTGCATGCTGTCCTGGGCGTATTCAGCGCCGTTCTCATAGGTCGCAGCGAACCCGGGACCGAAGTTGTAGGCACCTGGGTGGCTCAATCCGAGCGTGTGGCCAAGTTCGTGAATCAGTGTCGTATTGCCGTATCCGCCAAAGTCGAACCACTTGTTCGTCACGTTGTCGACGCTCGGATCGTTGACGAACACGTCGCTCTGGAATTTCCAGCCCTGCTTCCCCGGATAATATGAATAGGCCTGCGCCGGATCGAGCGAGTTCGCAAACATGATGTCCGCGCCCATTCCGTTGGTTTCTCGGAACGTCTGCGGGATGAGGTCGTCCCACAGGTGGATCGCGTTCCTCGCGGCGGTTTGCTGATCGGGCGTGAATGCCGAAAGGCCATATTGAGCCGTGAAGCCGACGTTGGGATTGTTGTAGAGGCCGGTCAGATGATCCTTGTCGAGAAACGTATAGGTGATCACGCCATTGCTTGCATGGATCGAGAGTCCGGTGTCGATGTGGCTCGTCACGCTGTTCGTGCCGGTGAGCGGAAGGATCTGCTTTCCGTCCCAAGTCGCGATCCCGGCATAAGGATCGAGACTGAACTGGAGTGGTTTCTCAGTGGTGAATGAGCGCGGTGCGTCAATGAGGCTCGCGCCTTTATACGGAAGTGACATGCTACTCTCCCCTGAACGCTCGTCGCTCCGGAGCCGAAAGACAGTGCAACCGGCGCGAACAGTTGAGGCTGCAATTCCTCCGAACCGGAGTCAATCCAAAAGTAAGGTTTTGGTAACCCTGATTTTTCTGCGCGAGTTCAATGGGTCGCGGCACTCGGCCGCTTGCTCGCTGCGTCCGGCGATGTAGAGCACAAACCATGCCGGAACGTTCGCCGATCGACGATTTCCGCCGTGCGCTGGCAGGTGCCTCGCGGGCTATCGCGAAAGATCCCGAGGTCGAGGTCGTCTTCGCTTCAGATAATGCCGCGCCCTCGGGAAAGACGGCTCGTGTTCCATCGCCGGGCCCGGCGCTCGAGCCGCGACTGGTGGCCGAAGCGAGGGGGGCTGCAGATTCGGCGGCGCTCCGGCTCCGGCACCATGATCCGAGGCTTCACGCGAGGGTCGCGCCCATGGACGTCGAAGCGCGGGCGGTGTTCGACGCGCTCGAGCTTGCGCGTGTCGAGGCCCTGGGGGCACGAGCAATGGGCGGGGTCCGCGACAATCTAGCGCATCTCACGGACGCCCGGATCCGCGGCGATGCGATCCTCAGGGCAAGGAGTGCCGAGGAAGTCCCCCTTCCGACCGCCCTGGGGTTGATGGCCCGCGAGCGGCTGACCGGCGAACCGCCGCCCACGGCCGCCCTTGCCGGACTGAAGCTCGTTGCCCCCTGGATAGAGGAACGGGCGGGCGCCGAGCTCGACGCGCTCGGCCTCACTCTCGATGACCAGGATGCTTTTGCACGTCTGTCACGGCGTCTCCTCGAGGACCTCGACCTCGCGTCCGCCGAAGAGCGGATCGAGGAGGAACCCGAAGAAGGAGGGGATGAAGCCGAAGGAGAGGAGGGCGGAAGCGAGGATTCGGCTGAAGAAGGCGAGGAAGGAGCGCCCGGCGGCGGTGATGTCGAAATGCGCGGCGAGGAGGTCGAGGACCAGAACGCCGAGGGCGAATCGAGCGAGGAGATGGAAGCCGGCGAGGACGAAACCGGGGGCGGCGACGATTTCAGCGAAAGCGTCTTTGCATCTCCAGGCCGCCGCAACTGGGATCTCAGTCCCGAGACCGACTACAAGGCTTTCACCACCCGCTTCGACGAGATCGTGGAGGCGGGCGAACTGTGCGACGAGGAGGAGCTCGGACGCCTGCGCGCCTATCTCGACCAGCAGATGGCGGGACTGCAGAATGTGGTCACGAAGCTCGCCAATCGTCTCCAGCGGCGGCTTATGGCTCAGCAGGCACGAAGCTGGGATTTCGATCAGGAGGAGGGCCTCCTCGACGCTGCCCGCCTCGCCCGGGTCGTCGTGAGCCCGGGCCATTCCCTGTCTTACAAGATCGAGCGCGATACTGACTTCAAGGACACTGTAGTCTCGCTCCTGATCGACAATTCTGGCTCGATGCGTGGACGGCCCATCGCCATTGCCGCGATCTGCGGCGACATCCTTGCGCGAACGCTGGAGCGCTGCGGCGTTGCGACCGAGATCCTCGGCTTCACGACGCGGGGCTGGAAGGGCGGGCAGAGCCGCGAAGCCTGGCTGTCCGCGGGCCGCCCGCCGAATCCCGGGCGGCTGAATGACCTCCGGCACATCGTCTACAAGCGCGCCGACGAGCCTTATCGCAGGTCCCGCCGCAATCTCGGGCTTATGATGCGAGAGGGACTCCTCAAGGAGAATATCGACGGGGAAGCGCTT
>DATMHD010000002.1:0-9204 GCA_035555075.1 Sphingomicrobium sp.
CGAAATGGCACAAATCGACGATCGGCGTAATGTCGCGCTTCATCAGTTCGGCGAACGTGAGATCGGCGAACTCCCAGTCGAATTTGTTGGGGCCAAGATAGGTCTTGTGGATCGGCGGTCCATAACGAAGGAAGTTGATGCCGATTTCCTGGACGCAGTCGAAATCCTCGCGCCAACGGTCGTAATGCCCGCAGACCTCCATTTCGTCGACGCGAGTCTTTCCGTGGTTGATAGTTGGGATGCTGTTCTCGATCCCGGTCGCGAACATGAAGTTGGCGATGGTTCAATCTCCTCGGCTTGTCGGCGTTTGACCCGGTACTCGGCCGCGCTTCCGCCGCGCGAGCGATAGCCTCGCCCGCAAAAAAGGAAACCTCCGAGCCGCAATCGCGTTCGCGAGGTTTTCCGCTATGGGCATCAAAAGCATGCGCTGGGCAGATGGTTTCATTGCCGTCGATTGGGGCACGACCAATCGCCGCGCGTACCGGGTCGATCCGGCCGGCAAGTGCTGCCAGGAATTCGAGGACGCCAAGGGTGTCCTTGCGGTCAAAAGCGGCGGCTTTCCCGACGGCGTCGCGGAGATCCGCCAGCACCTTGGCGATCTTCCATTGCTCCTTGCCGGAATGGTCGGATCGAACCGGGGCTGGAAGGAAGCGCCTTACGTCAGATGTCCGGCAGGACTGGATGAACTTGCCGGCGCACTCGTGTGGGTCGGTGAGCGCGAAGCCATCGTCCCCGGCGTTTCCTATCTCACAGACCAGCGAGCCGATGTCATGCGCGGCGAGGAGGTGCAGCTTCTTGGCGCTGTCGCCGCCGGTTTGGTCGATCCGATGGGACTGGTCTGCCATCCCGGAACCCACAACAAGTGGGCGACCCTTCGTCGCGGCAAGATCAGTGAGTTTCGCACCGTCATGACGGGAGAGCTGTTCAGCCTCCTGAAGGATCACAGCATCCTCTCGGATCTTCTCCAGGGAAAGGTCGAGACAGGCGATGCGTTCAGGGAGGGAGCCCGCCTCGGGCTCAATGATGCGTCGCTTCCCGCCGAACTGTTTTCGGTTCGCGCGCGGGTACTTCTGGGCAAGGGAAACTCCAACGCCGCCCCCTCCTATGCCAGCGGCCTCCTGATCGGCGCCGATGTCCGGATTGGGCTTTCGGTGCCGACTGCGGTCGAGGTGACCGTGATCGGCCGGCCCGAGCTGACGAAGCTCTATGCGACAGTGATTACCGAGGCTGGTCGCAAAGCCACGCAGCTCGACGGGGAACGCTGTTTCCTCGCGGGCATCCATGAAATCGCAAAGAGGATCTCATGAGCGCGAGAGAATTGCTTGACCATTACATAGCCGAATGTCCGCTGGTTGCGATCGTCCGTGGAATAACGCCCGATGAAGCGGATCGGATCGGGGATGCCATTTATGAAGGAGGAATCAGGATCATCGAAGTTCCGCTCAACTCGCCCGAGCCACTCATCAGCATCGAGAGGCTCGCTCGCCGCTTCGGCGATCGGATGCTGGTGGGCGCTGGAACGGTGCTGAGCCCTGAGGATGTTCGCCGGGTGCAGGAGGCAGGCGGCCGCATCATCGTTTCTCCCGACACCAACAGCGAGGTGATCAAGGAGAGCGCTGCGGCAGGTCTCGTCTCAAGTCCCGGCTATTTCACCCCCTCGGAGGCCTTTTCGGCGATCCGGGCCGGCGCAACCGCATTGAAGTTGTTCCCCGCCGAGAGTGCCACTCCTGCACTTCTCAAGGCGCAGCTTGCGGTGCTCCCCAAGAATATTCCACTGTTCGTCGTCGGCGGCGTGAGGCCCGACAACATGCAGCCCTGGCTCGAGGCAGGCGCGACGGGCTTCGGTCTTGGAAGCGGGCTTTACAAGCCGGGCGTCACATCCTCCGAGGCGCTCTCAAGAGCCCGTGCCTATGTTGCGGGAATGGCCAGGTGAAACCCATCAGGATCGCCATCATCGGCTATGGGAAAATTGCCGAGGACCAGCACGTTCCCTCGATCCAGGCGAACGACCGTTTCGAGCTGGTCGCGACTTCCAGCCGTTCCGGCCAGGGCGTTGCCCGGACGTTCACCGACTGGCGGCAGATGATCGAGACGGTCGAGGGGCTTGAGGCAGTCGCGATTACCACGCCTCCAGGGCCACGGTTCGGGATCGCTCGCGAGTGTCTCGCGAAAGGTCTCCACTGCCTGCTCGAGAAGCCGCCGACGGAAGGCCTTGCGCAGATCGCCGACCTTGATTGCCTGGCCGAAGGACAAGGGGGCAGCCTCTTCACGACCTGGCACGCGCAGCATCACTCAACTGTGGATGCGGCTGCGAAGGCGCTCGCGGGCAAGAGGATCAAGTCCCTCGAAATCCTCTGGCATGAGGACGTCCACAAGTGGCACCCCGGCCAGCAATGGATCTGGGAGGCGGGAGGTTTCGGGATATTCGATCCGGGGATCAACGCGCTGTCGATTGTCACCAAGATCTTCCCAGGAACGATCGTCATCGAGTCGGCGGACTTGCAGGTCCCCGCCAAAGCCCAGACGCCGATCGCCGCCGACATCGTCTTTTCGAGTCCGCAGGCCGACGGGCCGCTCCATGCAAGCCTCGACTGGCGCCGGAGTGAAGGCGAGGAATGGACGATCACCTTTGAGACCAGCGATGGCGATACCGTTCGCCTTGAGGACGGCGGCGCAACGCTGATCCTCAATGGCGGACAGCCGATGAAGGACGATGGCCCGGGCGAATATCCAGGCATTTACAGGACCTTCCTCGATCTGATCGACGAGCGCCGGAGCCTCGTCGACATTGCTCCCTTCCGCTTGGTTGCCGATGCGATGCTGGTCGCCAGAAGAACAGCCGTCGATCCTGTCACAAAGTGATGGAGCAACTTCGCGTGCGAGGCATTGTCTGCCCGAGAGCCGGATCACCCGCGTAACGAAACAGCAGTTCCGGCCGCAGGAATGGATAACGTGGTGCAGACGACAACCGACGAACTGATGAGAGCCGACGAGGCATTTGCAGGCAATCGCCTGCTGTCCACCTTTTCGCGCGAAGCCCGGGCCTTGATCGAACCTTATGGCGAGATGGTGGAGCTGGAACCTGGCGAGATCGTCCTTCATAGCGGCGACCAGGTTCAGGCGAGCCTCTTTCCGGTGGGCCCGACAATGATCTCGATGACCGTGGAGTTGAGCGGCGGTCGAACCGCAGAGGTCGCTTCGGTCGGACGTGAGGGGGCCGTCGGCGGGATCGTCAGCTGCGGCCATGCGCCGGCTTATTCCCGGGCGGAGGTGCTGGTACCTGGCGCCGCCTTCAAAGTGCCGATGAAATCGCTCGAAGAGGCGAAGGGCCGCTCTCATTTCATTGGCAACCTGTTCTGCCGATTCTCCGACTTCCTCCTTGCGGAAGTCATGCAGTCGGTCGTCTGCAATGCCTTCCATTCGATTCCGCAGCGCGCTGCCCGCTGGCTGCTCCATGCGCAGGATCGGGCCGGCGATCGCATCGAACTGACCCAGGAAGCCTTCGCGGGCCTGCTCGGCGTCCAGCGAACTACCGTCAATGCAGTGGTGAAGGAGCTTTCCTCCGAAGGCCTCATCGCGACGGGGCGTGGCACGGTCCGGGTCATCGACCGCGCCGGACTGAAGCGGCGCTCATGCGAATGCTACGAGCGGCTACAGGAGCATTTCGGGGCTGTGATCGGAAGCGCGGGCGTCGGCGGAGCCTAGGCTCTAAACCGCCAGCGAAGGACCTCGCCGGCGTGGAACGGGACAATGCCTTCGATCTCGTCTGGCACCTGCGTGTCGATGCGCTCGAGCGTCACCGACGTGTCGTTGAGCGGAAGTCCATAGAAATTGGCTCCGTTCACGGATGCGAATGCCTCGAGCTGGTCGAGCGCGCCATCTTCCTCGAACACCGAGGCATAGCTTTCGAGCGCAAACGGCGCGTTGAAGATGCCGGCGCAGCCGCACGCGCTCTCCTTTTTGCCGCGCGCATGGGGAGCACTGTCGGTCCCAAGGAAGAATTTGGGAGAACCCGATGTCGCGGCTTTCCGGACAGCGACGCGGTGCCGCTCCCGCTTGGCGACCGGCAAGCAATAAGCGTGCGGTCTGAGGCCGCCCGCGAACAGCGCATTGCGGTTGATGATGAGGTGCTGGGGAGTGATCGTTGCGGCGACATTCTCGCCGGCCTGAGCGATGAACCCCACAGCATCCTCCGTCGTGATATGCTCGACCACTATCTTGAGCCGCGGGAAGTCCTTGGTGAGTTTGATGAGGATCCGCTCGATGAAGACGGCCTCGCGGTCGAAGACGTCCACGTCGCGGTCGACGACCTCGCCGTGAACGCACAGCACCATTCCCATCAGTTCCATCCTGGCGAGCGCGGGATAGATATTCCGGAGGTCGGTGACGCCCGAGCTGCTGTTGGTGGTCGCACCTGCAGGATAGAGTTTCGCCGCAACCCACACCCCCTCTTCGAAGCCGCGAGCGAGCTCGTCAGGTTCGGTCCTGTCGGTGAGATAAGAGGTCATCAGCGGCGTGAAGCCGGGCTGCGTCGCCTCAAGGATCCGCGTTCTATAGGAGCGAGCCTCCTCGACGGTGGTGATCGGGGGCATGAGGTTCGGCATCACGATCGCCCGTGCGAACTGCCGTGACGTATACGGCGCGACGCGCTTCAGCACTTCCCCGTCGCGAAGGTGCACGTGCCAGTCGTCGGGCTTTCGGATGGTCAGCGTTTGCGATGCCACGGCCGGCTCACTAGCTAAGGCTCATGGGCAGCACCACCCTTACCAATCGCACCATCGTCCGCCTTTCGGGCGAGGACGTCCGAGGTTTCCTCCAGGGGCTCGTGACAACCGACGTCCTTGGCGCACTGCCGGTCTGGGCCGGGCTTCTGACGCCCCAGGGCAAATGTTTGTTCGATTTCATCATATGGGACGAGGGCGAGGACCTGTTGCTCGATTGCGAAAGCGACGCTGCGCAAGACCTCATCAAGCGCCTGTCGCTCTATCGTCTCCGCCGCTCGATCCTCATCGAGCGTGATGAGGCCCTGTGCGTTCATTGGTCGAAGGATGGAGGCAGCGGCACTCCAGATCCGCGTCTGCCGGAGCTCGGCAGCCGCTGGCTGGCCCCTCCGGGCGAGGCTGCATCCGGCTGGCTTGAACATCGGTTGCACCTTGGCGTGTGCGAGGGCCGCTCGGAGCTGGGCGATGTCCTTTGGCTCGAGTGCAATGCGATCGAGCTCAATGGTGTGAGTTTCAGCAAGGGGTGTTTCGTCGGGCAGGAAAACACCGCGAGGATGAACTGGCGCCAGAAGATCTCTCGCCGGCTGTTCGTCACCCGTGGGCCAGGAGGAACACGCTCCCGGGTCGAATATCCGCAGGTGAACCTTTGGGTAGTTCACTCACGGATCGATTCCATTCCCGATAATGCGATCATTCCCGATTGGCTGAAGCCCGCTCTTGCTCAGCCCAATATGGCGTAGGCCCGCACCGGAAAGGTGCCCATGCCCCGGACCTTCGGGGGAACTGCGGAAAAGCGGAACCCCTCGTCCGGAAGGCTGCCAAGACCCGTCATATGCTCGCAGATCGGAATATCGGCAGCGAGCAGTCTCGAGTGCACCGGCCTCGCGCGAATACGCGTGTCATCGATATTATTGCTGTCGATGCCCACCACAGCCGCGCCGTTCTCCACCAGCCAGTCGGCGGCGTCGGCGGTGAGGAAGGAATGGCCCGAGCCATAGCGCTCGCTCCGCCAGTGGCGGTCCCAGCCAGTGTGCACGAGTACTGCTTTCCCGCGAACATCGAGGCCTTCCAAATGACCCGCGTCCGTCGCAAGCTCGCTCTCGAACGGCCGCCTGACAACAATGCCCTCGAGATCCGCGAGCGAGGGCAGCGCAAGGCCAGCAAGATCTGCGCCATCGGCGTAGCGATGGAAGGGGGCGTCGAGGTAGGTACCCGTATTTGCGACCATGTCGATGCGGCCGATCTGGAAGCTCGAGCCGTCATCATAATTGGCAGCCGAGGCCTCACGCGTCCAAAAGTCGCAGATATTCGGTGCCGGAAGACCAGGGTAGGTCGTCATGCCATCCTCAATCACATGGCTGAGGTCGACGATCCTTTTTTCTTCCATAGCCGCCACAATGCCACGCCGGCGATCAGCATCCAAATTACGTTGAGCGAGGCCGATGGCATGGCGCGATGCCACCAGCCATTGATCACGAAACCGAGAGCACCGAACAGGTTCATCCACTGGAAGGCAAGCGACTGGCCGGTCAGCCGGCCGACCGTCACCAGGAGATAGGCGAGCAGGATCAAGGCTGCGCCGATCCAGCCGGCAACCTCGACTGCAATCTGGACAGCGCTCACGCCGAGGCCAGTCGCCTCAGCACATAGTGGAGAATTCCGCCGGAGCGGAAATATTCGAGCTCGTTGTAGGTGTCGATCCGGCAACGCGCGGTGAAGCTGAACTCCTCCCCGCTGTCACGCGTGACCTTCACTTCGACATCCTGCCTTGGCTTCAGCCCGGCAATGCCCTCGATCGTATATTTCTCGCTTCCCGTGAGCCCCAGATTTTCCGCATTCTCACCGTCGCGGAACTGCAGGGGAAGGACTCCCATTCCAACCAGGTTCGAACGGTGGATGCGCTCGAAGCTCTCGGCGATGACCGCGCGGACGCCGAGGAGAACCGTGCCCTTGGCCGCCCAGTCCCGAGAGCTGCCGGTGCCATATTCCTTCCCCGCGATCACGACGAGGGGCCGGTTGTCCTGCTTGTAGAGTATAGCCGCATCATAGATGGGCATAACTTCGCCCGTCGGGGCGTATTTGGTGAAGCCGCCTTCGACATTGTCGAGCATCCGGTTGCGGATCCGGATGTTTGCGAAGGTCCCGCGCATCATCACTTCATGGTTGCCGCGTCTCGAGCCGTAGCTGTTGAACTCGCCGCGGGTCACTCCATGCTCCAGCAGATACCGACCGGCCGGGCTGTCCGGCTTGATCGCACCGGCCGGCGAGATGTGATCCGTCGTGATCGAATCGCCGAAGATCGCAAGCGGCCGCGCGCGCTCGATATCGGTGAGCGGCGCCGGCCTCATGCTCATGTCGGTGAAATAGGGCGGATTCTGGATGTACGTCGAAAGTGCAGGCCAGCGATAGGTATCGCCACCGGTGATCTCGATCGTCCGCCAGCGCTCGTCGCCGCGATAGACGTCGGCATAGCGCCGGCGGAACATCTCCGAATGCACATGGGCATCGATGAGCGACCGGATCTCCTCATTGGTCGGCCAGATGTCCTTAAGATAGACGGGCTGGCCTCCTGACCCTGTCCCAATGGGTTCGCTCACCATGTCGGAACGAACCGTGCCCTTCAGCGCATAAGCCACCACCAGCGGCGGCGACGCGAGGTAATTGGCCCGGCAATCGGGCGAGACGCGCCCCTCGAAATTGCGATTGCCGGACAGGACGCTGACCGCGACCAGGTCATTGTCGTTGATGGCCCTGCTGATCGGCTCCGGAAGGGGCCCCGAATTGCCGATGCAGGTCGTGCAGCCATAGCCCACGAGGTCGAACCCGAGCGCATCGAGGTCCTTCTGGAGGCCGCTCTCGGCAAGATAGTCGCTAACGACCTGGCTTCCTGGTGCAAGGCTCGTCTTCACCCAGGGCTTGGCAGTGAGGCCCTTCTCGCGGGCTTTCCTGGCGACAAGCCCGGCAGCGATCAGCACCGAAGGATTGGAAGTGTTCGTGCAGCTGGTGATCGCCGCGATGGCGACATCACCATTGCCGAAGTCGAAGGTTTCGCCCTCGACTGCGACACGCGGCGCGCTGCCCTTCTGGTAGATGTCGTCGAGGTCTTGATTGAACTTGTCGTCGACCTCCGCCAGCACCACCCGGTCCTGCGGCCGCTTCGGACCCGCAAGGGAGGGCTCGATCGTCGCCATGTCGAGCTCGAGGGTGTCGGTGAAAAGCGGCTCTTGAGAAGAGGCGTCACGCCACAGGCCCTGGGCCTGTGCATAAGCCCGGACGAGCTCGATCTGCTGATCGTCGCGCCCCGTCAGTTTCAGATAATCAATCGTTCGCTCATCGACAGGGAAGAAGCCGCAGGTCGCACCATATTCGGGCGCCATGTTGCTGATGGTCGCCCGGTCGGCGAGCGGCAGATTGTCGAGACCAGGTCCGTAGAATTCGACGAAGCGTCCGACGACGCCCTTCTGGCGCAACATCTGGGTGACCGTCAGGACGAGGTCGGTTGCAGTAATGCCTTCCTTGAGCTCTCCCGAGAGGCGGAAGCCCACGACTTCAGGGATGAGCATGCTGACCGGCTGCCCGAGCATTGCGGCCTCTGCCTCGATCCCGCCGACGCCCCAACCCAGGACCCCGAGGCCATTGACCATCGTTGTGTGGCTGTCGGTGCCGACGAGCGTATCCGGATAGGCGACCTGTTGTCCGTTCTGATCCTCGTCGCTCCAGACGACCTGGGCGATATGCTCGAGGTTGACCTGGTGGCAGATGCCCGTGCCCGGCGGCACGACCTTGAAATTGTCGAAAGCCTGGCTTCCCCACTTGAGAAATTCGTATCGCTCGCCGTTGCGCTGATACTCGAACTCGACATTGCGCTCGAAGGCCATGGGATTGCCGAACTCGTCGACCATGACGCTATGGTCGATGACAAGATGCACGGGGACGAGCGGATTGATCTTCTGAGGGTCGCCGCCAAGGTGCGCCATCGCATCGCGCATCGCAGCAAGGTCGACCACGGCCGGAACCCCCGTGAAATCCTGCATCAGCACGCGGGCCGGTCGATACTGGATCTCGCGGTTGATGCGCCGCTCCTTCAGCCAGTCGGCCATTGCCTGGAGATCGTCGTTCGTGACCGTCTCGCCATCCTCGAACCTCAGAAGGTTCTCGAGCAGCACCTTCATCGAGAAGGGCAGGCGGCCAACATCGCCAAGCGCCTCGCCCGCTTTCTTCAGCGAGTAATAAGCGTAGGTCTTCCCGCCGGCTTCGAGGGTCGTGCGAGTGTGGAGGCTGTCCTTGCCGGTGGGGATCATTGCGGTCTTTCTGAGGCTCGCGTTCTAGATGGGAACGCCGGCGCGCTTAGCAACCTGCTCCAAAGGCCGCAAACCGCGCGGACGCAAACGCGATTCTTGCGCCAAAGTGAACGGGCGATGCGCCGGAACGCGCCGTCCGCACTCGCATTCATCTCGCAGGCGCAATAAGTCTGGTGAGCGAC
>DATMHD010000003.1:0-5069 GCA_035555075.1 Sphingomicrobium sp.
CGCCACCCTGGCGGGGGCATGGCGGAGATGGACGAGGCCGACTTCGCCGACATGGTCGAGCAGACGCCGGTCCGTACCTATGTCATCGAGTATCGGGAGCCGTCGACAGACGGACGCCCCGGCCGGCTCGTGGGCGCATGCCTCAGCGACCAGCAGAGTGACGGCCTCTCGATGATCTACAGCTTTTTCGATGTCGGTCCCGAAGCCCGCAAGGGGCTCGGCACCTTCATCATTCTCGACCATATCATCCGCGCCGCGCGGGCGGGTCTTCCCTATGTCTATCTTGGCTACTGGGTCGAGGGCTCGTCGCGGATGGCCTACAAGACCAGCTTCCGGCCGCTGGAACGGCTCGGTCGGGACGGCTGGCGGCGGATGGACAGGGCACAGACTTCAGAGGTCGCAAGCGAACCCCTTTCCTTGCCAACCAGAAGCGGCCGCAAGCGCTTGCTGATCGACGCCTAAGTTCGTTCGACTGCCAGCTGCCGCTGGACATAGGTCATCGCGACAAGGACGAAGCTGGTGAAGAGAGCCCCTTCGAGTGCGCAGCTGACAATACGGGTAGTGGCCCCAAGATCATTTTCACCGAAAAGCCGTCCGATCTGATCGATCCGCAGCCGCGAGGCGGGAAATTCCCGCTCAAGCAGTGCAAGGCTGCCAAGAAGCAGTCGGCCGCCGAGCAATTCCACGGCAATGCCCGAAAGGGCGCCGAGCGAGACGGCGATGGCCACTGCCTTGCGCAATGACCTGCGCGGAAACGAAATCCACGCGCCCAATCCGACGCTGGTTCCCAGCAAGAAGCCTTCCATGGCGCCGGTGATCCCGGCAGGCGCACGACCGATGAGGAGAGTGAAGGCGTCGAGACCGACGAGCTTTACCGCGGCCCCGACACTGAGGCCTCCGGCTCCGCCGGCGACGATCAGCCAGGAGCTTGTCCGCGCCCGAAGCGCAAACGCAATTGCAAAACTGACACCAGCGGCGCCCATCAGTCCGACGATGATCGTCACGGCGAGGATGACGAGCATCGTCGAAACGGCGCCGACACCGGCCTGCGCCGGCTGTGAGGCGCCGAGAAAGCCATAGATCAGCCCGCCGATCACCCCTGCCGCGCCGCCGCCGAGCGTTCCGGCAAGTCCAATTGCGACGAACTTGCTCGATGGGGCGCCGGCGGCTGCCGAAGGAGCATCGCGGGCAGTGCGTTCGACGACCTCGACCGGCGCAATGAAGCGATAGCCGTGCTTGGGGACCGTTTCGATGAACCGTGGTGCCGAAGCGTCATCGCCGAGTTCCCGCCTCAGCGTCCGGATGCACTGGGTCAGCGCTTCATCCGTGACCGGCACTCCGCTCCAGACCTCGCCCAAGAACCGGTCCTTGGACACGAGCTTGCCCGGGTTCGAGACGAGAAGCGCGAGCGCATCGAAATAGCGGCCGTTGATCTCGACGGGACCCGTGGGCGCAAGGACGCGCCGGTCGGCCGTGTCGAGGACGAATTGGGCAAAAGCGAAGCTTCCGCTCACTTGTTCAAGCTTTTTTGCTCGGTTTTCCCACGTCCACGTCCTTCCCGCCGGTCACACTCGCTAAAGTGATGCACGGGGGTGTGCCGTTGGCAAGTGGGTGCAACAAAGGCTCGCACCCTCTTGAGGATGAAAAAAAGGGCGGAGCCGTTCGGGTCCGCCCTTCTCCCCGTTACCCCCGGTGCAAAACTTCAGGCGACCGCCGCTTGCGGCTCCGTTTCTTCGCTATCCTCAGAATCGCGGAGCACATAACCGCGACCCCACACCGTTTCGATGTAGTTGGCGCCGCCGCACGCGAGCGATAGCTTCTTGCGCAGCTTGCAGATGAAAACGTCGATGATCTTGAGCTCGGGCTCGTCCATGCCGCCATAGAGATGATTGAGGAACATCTCCTTGGTGAGCGTCGTGCCCTTGCGAAGCGAAAGCAGCTCCAGCATCGCATATTCCTTGCCGGTCAGGTGCACGCGCGCGCCATCGACCTCAACGGTCTTGGCATCGAGATTCACGGCGAGCTTGCCGGTGCGGATGACCGATTGGGAATGACCCTTCGAGCGGCGCACGATCGCGTGAATGCGAGCGACCAGCTCGTCGCGGTGGAACGGCTTGGTTACATAGTCGTCGGCACCGAAGCCGAGCGCCCGGACCTTGCTATCCATCTCGCCGATGCCCGACAGGATGAGGACGGGCGTCGAGACCTTCGCCGTGCGAAGCTTCTTGAGCACGTCATAACCATGCATGTCGGGCAGGTTGAGGTCGAGAAGAATGATGTCGTAATCATAGAGCTTACCAAGATCGAGGCCCTCTTCGCCAAGATCGGTAGTGTAGACATTGAAGCCTTCGGTACCGAGCATCAGTTCGATGCTCTTCGCCGTCGTCGGCTCGTCCTCAATCAGCAGCACCCGCATCGATGATCCCCCCGTTCCAGGCCGAAGACGTAAATCGCCCTTAACGGCCTTGAAGCGTCCATTAACCATTCGAGGTCTGAAGGGAAAAGGTTAATATTTCCTAACGCGCTGGATTCCCTGTGTTGTTGCAGGCGAGTCACAAATTCATCCACAACCGACACTTGCGCTCCGGCTCGTCGAGCCTCCATGGCCCGGAGATGCTCCTGTCGGACCGCATCTTGTTCATGGACGCCGAGGCGATCGTTCTCGACAAGCCCGCGGGGCTGCCGGTCGATGCGCCGCGAAGGGGCGGCGACAGCATTGCTGCACGCCTGGGCGAGCTCACGTTCGGGTTCAAGCGCGAGCCGACCGCAATGCATCGGCTCGATACCGACACGAGCGGTTGCCTGCTCTTCGCCCGCAATGCGAAGGCGCGCGCTGCCTTTCAGCAATTGTTTGAAAGCCGCGCGGTCGAGAAATTCTATCTTGCTGTCGTCGCGACGGAGATTGGCGAGGGGGAGGGGGTGATCGACATCCCGCTCCGGAAGACATCGAGCGAGGAAGCGGGGTGGCGGATGGTCAGCGATGTGCATGGGCTTCCAGCAGTAACGAACTGGCGGCGTCTTGGGGTTCAGCACGGCATGACCCTGGTTGAGTTCCGGCCCGTAACGGGACGCACACACCAGATACGCGTGCACGCGCGCGAGGCCTTTGGCCGCGGGATTGTGGGCGACCGCGTCTACGGCGTCCCAGGAGGACCCATGCTTCTCCACGCCTCACGGCTCGTCGTCCCGCGGACGAGCAAGACCACGATCGACGTCACGGCTCCTCTGCCCCAGTCCTTTGGCGAGTGGGGCGATGAGGCCTGAGGACGTTGTCATCCCCGAGGATGCGCTGAGCGAAACCTTCCTCGCCGCGACGGGGCCTGGAGGCCAGAACGTCAACAAGGTCGCAACTGCAGTTCAGCTGCGTGTCGACCTCTTCAGGCTTGGGCTGCACCCCGAAGCCTATGAGCGGCTGAAGAGAATCGCCGGCAGCCGAGTCACGGTCTCCGGCGAACTTATCATCACTGCCCGGCGCTTCCGCACGCAGGAGGCGAACCGCAGCGATGCGCGCCGCAGGCTGGCGGAGATGATCAGCGCCGCCCATATGGTGGAAAGAAAGCGCAAGGCCACGCGGCCGACGAGGGCCTCCAAGGCGGAACGGGTCGAGAAGAAGCGCCAGCGCAGCATGGTAAAGCAGGGGCGCGGAAAGGTGAGCTTCGAGTGACGTACGACTTCAAGATTGCGCCTGCTGATACAGCAACCATGTATCGTGACCTTGGCTCCGCGCTCGAGGGCCTCGTCGCCGGCGAGCCTGACGGCATCGCCAACATGGCGAATGCAGCGGCGCTGATCTGGGAAACACTTCCCGATCTCAACTGGGCGGGATTCTACCGCAATATCGGCGGCGAGCTCGTCCTCGGACCGTTTCAGGGAAGGCCTGCATGCATCCGCATCAAGTTCGGCGAAGGGGTCTGCGGCACTGCAGCCGCCACAGGGCAGGTTCAGCGCGTCGAGGACGTGAACGCTTTTCCTGGCCACATCGCTTGCGATTCCGCCTCGAACAGCGAGATCGTGGTTCCCATCGTTCGTGAAGGCAAACTCGTCGCCGTGCTGGATCTCGACAGCCCGAAGAAAGGGCGATTCACCGCGGAGGACGAAGCGGGCTGCGTCAAGCTCGCTGAGATCCTCGGCCGGGCCCTCTAGGAAAGCTGTTCCAGCCGGTCCTCGCTAAGACCGCCGGGGATGATCATGACTGGACATGGCAGAAGCCCTGCGTCATGGCCGGCGAAATCGGCGACCAGCGGACCTGGAGTTCCGCTGGGGGCTGCACCAAGAACCAGCGCGGCGACTTCCTCGCGTTCACCGATGAAATCGCGAACAGTGCGCACGGCCTCGCCCTGACGGATGATGATCTGGGCATCGACGCCCGATTCGTCGAGGATCTCCCCGATTGCCGAACTGACCACGCCCTCGATGCGGAGGCGCTGTTCTTCCTCGATGGCCGCCTGGCCCCCGCCGAACTGGACGAAATCCTGAGGTTCCACGATTCCGAGCACCTCGATCCGGCCCCCGGTCTTGGCTGCACGCCGCGCAGCAAAGCGTAACGCGACGCGCGATTCCGCGCTGTCGTCGACGACGACGAGGTAGGTGCGCTGACTTTCCCCCATGCAATCAAGAGTGCTGCGTTAAACCGCGAATAAGTGCAAGCCGGCGGCAAGCGTTTTCGGCGCGCACTTGACCGCGCCCGCCGCATTGGCTTTGAGCCGCGCGAGCCTTTCAGGACAGGTCCCCATGCCGATCGAACTCAAGATGCCCGCACTTTCGCCCACTATGGAAGAAGGCACGCTCGCCAAATGGCTCGTGAAGGAAGGCGACAAGGTGAATTCCGGTGATATCCTTGCCGAGATCGAGACCGACAAGGCGACCATGGAGTTCGAAGCGGTGGACGAGGGAACCGTCGCCAAGATCCTTGTCCCGGAAGGCAGCGAAGGCGTGAAGGTCGGTGCGCCGATCGCGATTCTCGCCGGAGAGGGGGAGGACGCCGGGAAGGCTGCAGCGTCAGCACCGAAGGCCGACACACAGGCCCCCCCTCCGCCCAAGGCGGCTACGGAGCCCAAGGCGGACGCGAC
>DATMHD010000004.1:0-9184 GCA_035555075.1 Sphingomicrobium sp.
GGCGAGGGGCTCGCCCCGGCCGGATTTGCGCCTATGTACGCTCGAGGGGGCGGCGAGGGTCGCGGGCGATTTGCAGCGCCGCAGATGCGGGGATTCGAGGGAGGTGGCCGCGGACGTGCCTTCCGGGCGCCAGAGATGCGTGCCTTTCAAGGTGGCGGTCGCGGTCGCGGCCAACGCGAGGCTCGTGCATTCGCGGGCGGTGGTCGGCACGCGCGGCAGCAGGAATTGGCGCGTGGCCAAGATCGCGCTTTTGGCGGCCATGGCCAGCAGAGGTTCGCGCGTCAGGAGTCGCGCGCTTTCAATGGCAGTCGTCACGGGCACGGCCAGCAGGATCAGGCCTTCATTCGCCAGCAGGGTCGCGGCTTCGAACGGCAACAGGCGCGCATGAACGAGCGGCAGCAACTGCAGGGGAGTTCGGTTGGGCCCCTCCAGCAACAGGCCCTTGCCACTGAGCGGTTCAATGGTTCGCCAGCCATCGGGAGGAATGGCGCGCCCGGCAACGCCCCGCAGTTCGCGAACGAACAATGGAACGGCGTTTCACCCTATCAGACGCTCGCCTACGGGAATAATATCCAGATCCTGCCCGTCCAGCAGGTCCAGCAATTTGTCGGCGTACCGGTCGCCACTGCGGCGAGCTACGCTGCGCTGGCACCGCTGCCCGCGACGATCCAGTATCTCTATCCTGATACCCCGGATTATTATTACCGCTGGGGCGATGGGTATCTCTACCAGGTCGATCGCACCGACAATCTGATCGCCGCGCTGATCCCCTTGCTCGCGGGCGGCTATCTGCCGGGTCAGTATCTGCCGCAGCCGTACATGGCGAGCTACGTACCCGATTATTACGGGTTCAACAGCTTCTACCCCGACTACGGTGACACATGTAACCGCTACTATGACGGCGTCATCTACCAGGTCGATTGCGGCGATGGATATGTGGAGAACGTCATCCCGATGTATGCCGGGGGCTATGGTGTCGGCCAGCTGTTGCCTTCGGCCTACACCTATTACAATGTGCCGGTGCAGTATCGGAGCCTCTACTACGATACCCCCGATTACGGTTACTGGTACTCGCCGGGTGCGATCTATCAATACGATCCCCGCACCAGTGTGATCACCTCGGTTGCGGCGCTGATGTCGCCGGGCTTCTCCGTCGGCCAACCCCTTCCGGCAGGCTACGACGTCTACAATGTGCCCTATGACTATCGCTCGACCTACTATGACACGGCCGACGCCTGGTACCGCTACAGCAATGGCTACATCTACCAGGTTGATCCGGTGACGCAGGTTGTGACGGCAATCGTCGCCTCACTCCTGACGTGATGACCTTATGGCCCGGCGGGAACTCAAACCCCGGCGGGCCATTTCGTATCGAGAACGAACAAGGAGGAAGCCATGGGAACCCGGGCGTTCGCGCTTGGCGTCGCAGCTGTCGCGCTGCTTGCGACCAGCGCATGCAACAAGGAGAACAAGACGGCCAATGGCGCGCCTCAGGCACAAACCAAGAAGGCGCAGAAAATCGCAGGGACCAAGACGATTGCCGCGGGGCTGACGCCGACAAGTCGCTTCATGGCCGCCGCCAAGGTTGCAGGTCTCGACCAGACGCTGGCTGGCCCAGGACCCTACACCGTCTTCGTTCCGGACGATGCCGCCTTCAACGCGGCACCCGCTGGCACGTTTGATCCCAAGCCGGAGAACCGCGCGCAGCTGACCGGTGTGCTCACCAACCTCATCCTGCAGGGAACGGTGATGACACAGGACCTGGATAAGCTCATTGACCGCGGGAAGGGCAAGGGCATGCTTGCAACAACCGGTGGTGGGCTGCTTACCGCAACCAAGGACGGCGGAAAGATCGTTCTTGCGGACGCAACAGGCCACAAGGCGACCATCACGCAGGGTGACGAGCAATATACCAATGGTGTCGTTCACCATATCGATGCGCTGCTGATGCCGTCCAAGCCGGGGAAGGGTCCGGCTGTCGGCAAAAAGGCCGCGAGATAGCCCAATATCTTGGGGTTAACGTCGGGGGCGGGCCCCAGATACGCTTTGCTCATCATTCTACTTCCGCGCGCCGAACGGCTCGCTATAACCGTTGTCTGAGTGAGGCGCGGATGATGGGGCTTGAGCAACATGAAAGCGACGATTGAGCGGGCGACCCTCCTGAAGAGCCTGGGCCACGTCCAATCGGTCGTGGAGCGGAGAAACACGATTCCGATCCTGTCCAACGTGCTGCTCGAGGCGCGCGAGGACGGGGTGCTGAGGTTGATGGCGACGGACCTTGACCTCCAGGTCGACGAAACCGTCCCCGCAAACGTCACGCAGTCCGGCGCGACGACCGTATCTGCTCACACGTTCTTCGATATCGTTCGGAAGCTGCCGGAGGGCAGCCAGGTCGAACTGACCGCAGCCGAAGGCAAGATGCAGGTGATCGCCGGCCGGGCACGCTTCAACCTGTCAACGCTCCCGCGTGACGATTTCCCCGTGATCGCCGAGGGCGAGCTTCCAACACGGTTCGAGCTTCCTGCAGCGACGCTTCGCCAAATCATCGAAAAGACGCGCTTCGCCATTTCGAGCGAGGAGACCCGCTATTATCTGATGGGCATCTTCCTTCACGTGATCGACGACCAGCTGCGGGCGGCCGCGACCGACGGCCATCGGCTCGCGCGGGTCACCGTCAGTCGGCCGGACGGGGCCGAGGGCATGCCGGACGTCATCGTTCCAAGAAAGGCAGTGACGGAGCTCTACCGACTCCTCGAAGAGCTTGAGGGCACGGTCGAAATCTCCCTGTCACCGACGAAGATCCGATTCGGGCTTGGTAGTGCGATCCTCACGAGCAAGCTCATCGATGGCACCTTCCCTGATTATAACCGGGTGATCCCGACCGCGAACGACAAGCTTTTGAAACTCGACCCAAAGAGCTTCTCCGCCGGCGTGGACCGGGTCTCGACGATCGCGTCGGAAAAGACCCGTGCGGTCAAGATGAGCGTTGACCGAGACAAGGTGACCTTGTCCGTCACCTCGCCCGAAAATGGCGTTGCGACCGAGGAAGTGCCGGCCGACTATGGTGCCGACAACCTCGAGATCGGCTTCAATGCACGGTATCTTCTCGACATTCTTGGCGAGATCGACGGCGATACGGTCGAAGTGCACCTCGCCGACGCTGCTGCGCCAACCCTGCTGCGCGAGAATGACAAGTCCAACGCGCTTTACGTACTGATGCCGATGAGGGTCTGAGCCAGGGGAGAGGTTCATGGACGTTGAGACCGAACAAGCTCACGTCCATCATCGCAAGACCGGCATTCGCCGCCTGGACCTCATTCTGCCGCTGGCAGCATTGTTTATTTCAGTCCTGTCGATCCTCATCGCCTGGCATCACGGGAAGGTCATGTCGGATCTCGTTCACCAGAACGAGCGCCTCGTCGAAGCAGAATCGCTCCCCTACCTTCAGATCGAAATGAGCAATCTCGAGAGCGATCTTCATTCACCCGCCTTGCGTCTCACGGTGCAGAACCAGGGCGTCGGACCGGCCCGGATTGCGGAGATCGTAATGACGGTGAACGGCAAGCCCGTCCGCGATTTCAACACTCTCATCGATCATTGCTGCGCACCTGGCCTCCTTCAGAGCTCCGCCGTCGGCAAGAAGCAGTTCAGAGGGATCCGCAACGGCGAAGTGGTCCTGTCCAAGTTACGCGACCGGATGATCCGGCCGGGCGAGGCCGTGGATGCCTTCGACTGGCCGATGACACCGGAGAACCGGCCCATACTCGACCGGCTGAGGGCCCAATATGCGACCAACGCTGTGAACACCGCCATCTGCTATTGCTCGGTGTTTCATGATTGCTGGATCAGGACCGACGAGGACCGTCAACCAGTCCCGATCCAGCAGTGTCCCCCGGCAAACGTGCCCTACGATCAATGACCGCCAGCACTGCGGATTGCGCGCTGGCCCTGGACCCAGCAATGAAGTCCGCGTGCCTGTCAGCCGACTGACCCTGACCGACTTTCGTTCCTACGCTGCAGCGAGCATCCAAGCGCAGCCAGGGTTCGTGCTATTCTTCGGCGATAATGGTGCGGGCAAGACCAACCTTCTTGAAGCGGTCTCGATGCTCGCCCCGGGCCGCGGGCTTCGCGGCGCTTCCCTCTCGGACATGGCGCGGCTCGGCGGCGATGGCGCCTGGGCTGTCGCTGCAAGCCTTGGGGACGTGGACATTGGAACGGGCACTCGGCCGGCTGCTCCCGAGCGGCGCCAAGTGCGAGTGAACGGCGCGCCCGCATCGATCAACAGTCTCTCCGAATGGCTCTCGATCCTGTGGCTGACACCCGCCATGGACCGCCTGTTCACCGCAACCGCTGCCGACAGGCGGCGATTTCTCGATCGACTGGTCCTCGCGCTCGAACCGAGCCATGCCCATCATTCGACCCGATACGATGCGGCCATGAGGGCGAGGAACAAGCTTCTTGAAAATGAAGACTGGGACGATGCATGGCTTTCGTCACTCGAGCTTGCGATGGCCGAGCATGGCCTTGAGATCGCTGACGCACGGGCGCGGACCGTCGAAGCGCTCGATAGCCAGCTATCGAACGCTCCCGACGGCGCATTTGCGCGCGCCGCAATCCGTCTTGAAGGCTGGGGGGCAACTGATTTGGTCTCGGCGCTCCGCAACAATCGAGGTCGTGATGCCGCGGCTGGACGCGCAGTAGAGGGCCCGCATCGGCAGGATCTCAAGGTCTTCCACGATGCCAAGCAGATGCCTGCGGCCCAATCGTCTACGGGTGAGCAGAAGGCATTGTTGCTGGGCCTTGTCCTCGCGCATGCGGACCTCGTGGCCGATCGCGGCAGCGAGCCCGTTCTCCTCCTCGACGAAGTTGCCGCACATCTTGATCCGGTGCGCCGCCTCGCTCTGTTTGAGCGCCTCGAAGGTCGCGGCCAGATATGGATGACCGCGACCGAGGCGGCGCTCTTCGAGGGGATCGGGCGCGCGTCGCGGTTTCATGTCGAACAGGGCCAGGTCTCGGCTGCCTGATGCGCCCTGTTGGACTTCCTTAGGTTTTATCCTATATTGCACTGCAACACGAGGCGCTTCCTGGAAGCGGCGTGAACGGTCTCAAGAGCTTTGCGACGGACCGGCCCGGCGTCTCGACCTTCGTGCACTCCTATTCACCCCGGCCGCTTACTTGACCCCCGCTCGCGGCACGCAGTCGTGCGTCCGCCGCGTGCCAGATATTTGGACAATAGATCAATGTCATTTCATTCCCTCGGGCTCTCGAAGCCCGTGCTCGCTGCGCTCGCTGCGAAGGACTATTCGCAAGCGACCCCAATCCAGCGTCAGGCCATTCCGACCGTCCTTGCAGGCCGCGATCTTCTCGGCATTGCACAGACTGGCACAGGCAAGACCGCTGCTTTCATGCTGCCATCCCTTGATCGTCTGGCTTCCGCCCGGAAAATTGTGCGTCCGGGACAGGCAAGAATGTTGGTGCTCGCTCCGACTCGCGAACTCGCCGCCCAGATCGCTGCGAGCGCCGAGGCCTACGGAAAATTCATGCAATTATCGGTCGGCGCAATCTTTGGCGGCGTTCCCAATCAAAAGAGCGTGCGCACGGTGGCGCGGGGCCTCGATGTCCTGGTCGCCACTCCTGGCCGCTTGCTCGACCTCATCGACCAGCGCGTCCTGTCGCTCCGGGAGCTCGAGATCCTCGTGCTCGACGAAGCTGATCAGATGCTCGACCTTGGTTTCATCCATGCCCTGAAGCGCATCGTCAGTCTGGTGCCTGCCAACAGGCAGACCCTGTTCTTCTCGGCGACCATGCCGAAGTCGATCCGCGAGCTTGCCGACAAATATCTCACCAATCCCGCCGAGGTGTCCGTAACGCCCGCCGCGACGACGGTGGAACGCATCGACCAGAGTGTGACTATGGTGAACCAGGCGGAGAAGACCGCTCTTCTTGCGCTCTATCTGAAGGCCAATCCGGTTGAGCGGGCGCTGGTGTTCAGTCGCACCAAGCATGGCGCCGACAAGATCGTGCGGCAACTCGAGGCTGCAGGAATCAGCGCGAGCGCAATCCACGGCAACAAGAGCCAGGGCCAGCGCGAGCGGGCTATCGCGGCCTTCAAGTCCGGCGACAATCCAGTGCTTGTCGCCACCGATATCGCAGCTCGCGGAATCGATATTCCGGGCGTCAGCCACGTCGTCAACTTTGATCTGCCTGATGTGCCGGAGCAATATGTCCATCGGATCGGACGCACGGCTCGCGCCGGTGCGGACGGCGTTGCGATTGCTTTTTGCAGCCCCGACGAGCGTGGCAATCTTCGCGATATCGAACGGACTACCCGCCAGCGGCTTCCAATCGCGCCGCTGCCAGCGGATTTCACGGCGGCGGCAGAAGCGTTCAGGCGGTTAAAGCCGGCCCCGAAGGCAACACCCGCGCAGGAAACTGCGACGAAGGCGGACAGGCGGGCCGATGGGCGGCAGCGCCAGAATCGCAACAATCGCCATCAGCAGCAGCGGCGCCCCGCCCGCGCCGAGGGGTATCCCGCGCATCGAACAGAAGGCGGCCAACCTGAGCGCAAGTCCCACCGGCGCCGTCGCCGAAACGGGCCGCAGCGCGCGCGGGGCTGACGGCCGTTCTCCCACGCGTGCGCGCACGCGCACGCGCGTGACTTCCGGCTCAGAACCCCTATATCTGGACTATGGCATCTAACTCCGACAGCAGCAGCAATTCCTACGGCGCCGACAGCATCAAGGTGCTCAAGGGGCTTGACGCCGTTCGCAAGCGCCCTGGCATGTACATCGGCGATACGGACGATGGCTCCGGTCTCCACCACATGGTGTTCGAAGTCTCAGATAATGCGATTGATGAAGCGCTCGCCGGGCATTGCGACCGTGTGCTGATCACGCTCAATCCCGACGGATCCGTTAGCGTCGAGGACAACGGGCGCGGCATCCCGACCGGCATTCACCCGGAGGAGGGTGTGTCGGCGGCGGAGGTCATCATGACCCAGCTCCATGCCGGCGGGAAGTTCGAGAACACTTCCGACGATAACGCCTACAAGGTTTCCGGTGGCCTCCACGGGGTCGGCGTGAGTGTCGTCAACGCGCTCAGCGAGTGGCTCGACCTCGTGATCTGGCGCGATGGCGAGGAGCATTTCATGCGCTTCCGGCATGGCGACGCCGAAGCTCCACTGAAGGTCGTCGGCAAGACCGACAAGCGCGGGACCCGGGTGACCTTCATGCCGTCCGCGGAGACGTTCAAGCTGACCGAGTTTGATTTCGAGCGGCTCGAGCATCGCTTTCGCGAGCTCGCCTTCCTCAATTCAGGCGTCAGGCTGGTCCTCAGCGACGCCCGTCATGAAGAGCCCAAAAGCGTCGAGATGTTCTACGAGGGCGGGATTGCCGCCTTCGTGAAATGGCTCGACCGCGCAAAGACCGCCCTGGTGCCCGATCCGATCGCGATCACGGGACAACGTGATGACATCGGGATCGATGTCGCGCTGGAGTGGAATGATTCCTATTACGAAAACGTCCTTTGCTTCACGAACAACATTCCGCAACGGGACGGCGGCACGCATCTCGCAGCCTTCCGGGCCGCACTGACCCGAACCCTCAACAATTATGCGGACCGCTCCGGCCTCCTGAAGAAGGAGAAGGTCGGCCTGACGGGCGATGACATGCGCGAGGGCTTGACCGCTATCGTGTCGGTGAAGCTGCCGGATCCGAAGTTCAGTTCGCAGACCAAGGACAAGCTGGTCAGCTCCGAGGTGCGTCAGCCGCTCGAAGGTTTGATGGCCGACAAGCTCAGTGAATGGCTTGAGGAAAATCCGGCGCATGCGCGTGCGATCGTCCAGAAGATCATTGATGCAGCGGCAGCGCGTGAAGCGGCACGCAAGGCCCGCGATCTTACGCGGCGCAAGGGTGTGCTCGACATTGCCTCGCTTCCAGGCAAGCTCGCGGACTGCCAGGAGCGTGACCCGGCGCTTAGCGAATTGTTCCTCGTCGAGGGTGATTCAGCAGGCGGTTCGGCCAAGCAGGGTCGCAACCGGCACAATCAAGCAATCCTTCCGCTCCGCGGCAAGCTTCTGAATGTCGAACGAGCACGCTTCGACCGGATGCTGTCCTCAAAGGAAATTGGAACGATGATCCAGGCGTTGGGCGCCGGAATCCGTGAGGATTTCGACATCCAGAAGCTGCGTTATCACAAGATCGTGATCATGACCGACGCCGACGTAGATGGCGCCCACATCCGCACGCTCCTCCTGACCTTCTTTTACCGGCAGATGCCGCAGCTGATCGAGAATGGGCATCTCTTCATTGCCCAGCCGCCGCTCTATAAAGTCAGCCGCGGTCGCTCGGAGGTGTATCTCAAGGACGATGCTGCACTCGACGACTATCTGGAGGAAGCGGGCCTAGAAGGCCTCATCCTCGATACCCCGGAGGGCCAGCGCACCGGCAACGACCTCAAGGGCCTTGTCGACCATGCGCGCCGGATGCGGACACTGATGCGCTATGCACCCCGCAAATATGATCCGCCATTGATCGAGGCGCTGGCAATTCGCGGCGCGCTGAAGCCAAACCTCGACCGGGAAGGCAAAGCAAATGCTGTCGCCAATGTCGCGGCCTGGCTGAATGCCGGGGACCCCGAGGCAACCTGGACGGGCGAAGTCGCGGCCGAGGGCGGCTATCTGCTGAAGCATCTTTGGCGAGGCGTCACGGACGCTTACATCATCGAACCGACCTTCCTTGTCTCGGCCGAGGCCCGCAAGCTCGATACGCTCGCCAAGGAGCAGGCTGCTGCCTATGCCAAACCCTCCACGCTGCGGATGCTGAAGAAGGGCGCGCAGGTCGAGGAGCCCCAGGCGACTCCCGAGGGCGAAGATGCCGAACAGGTCGCAAGCGACAGCAAGGGAAAGCCGGTTACGGTTACGCGTCCCTCAGAGCTTCTCGACGCAGTACTCGCGGCAGGTCGAAAGGGCCTCTCCATCCAGCGCTACAAGGGACTTGGCGAGATGAATGCCGAACAATTGTGGGAGACGACCCTCGACCCCGCCAATCGCTCGCTCCTCAGGGTCGAGGTGGCGCAGGCAGATGTCGCCGACGAGATCTTCACAAGGCTCATGGGCGATGTCGTGGAACCGCGCCGCGAGTTCATTCAGGACAATGCGCTGAGCGTCGCGAACCTCGACGTCTAG
>DATMHD010000005.1:0-4752 GCA_035555075.1 Sphingomicrobium sp.
GTCCGTGGTCGCAAAGAAGAGAAGCGCGCAGACGGTCCAGCGATGCCAGCCGGTCCGAGTCGAGACAGCGTGAGCGTCCATGCCGAAAATGTCCCTAAAGAGCAACTTGCGGCGGGACTTGGTCGATCGGCATCGGGGCAAGCACGGCAAAACGCGCGCCAGGCCGCCACCTCATGGCCATCTCGTCATTCCCTCCAGATGAACGATGTCCTCCACGGCTTAAATGGTCTGGCCGGTTTGTCAAATTTGGTCTAACTGGTTTCGCGTGTGACACAGGGAGGGGTGAGTGACGCGCTGGCTATGTTTCTGTTTGCTTTGCCTTGTGCCCCTTTTTGCTGCCCATGCGGCGGCCCCGGCCACCCCGGCCAGCTGCCCGGTTACTTCCTTCGGGGCGATCCCCAATGACGGCAAGCCAGATACGCAGGCGTTTCAGCGAGCGATCGACGCCTGCAAGGGCCATGGCGGCCGGGTCATCGTACCCGCCGGCCAGTTCGATCTTGGGCAGTTGCGTCTGGGCTCCGGAATGGAGTTCAGCCTTGGCGGAGGCGCGCTCCTCAAGGCCTCTACCGATCTTTCGAATTTCCCTCCCGTTGCAGCACTCGGCGGGCAGCGCGCCTTCATCTACGGTGCCGGCGTCAGCGATGTCGCGATTACCGGACTGGGTGTGATCGACGGTTCGGGCGAGGCCTATTGGGACCGCGTGAGAAAGCCCGGCCGGCGCGATGCCGTCCAGGGCAAGGAAGCCGACACGCTTCGCTACCAATGGGGCCTGGTTCTCCAGGGCTGCTCGAACGCGAAGGTGCGCGACGTTTCGATCCGCAACACCGCAATGTTCGTGATGGCCCTCAAGGAATGCAGGAACGTCGTCGTCGACGCAGTGACGATTTCGGCACCCGCCGACAGCCCGAACACCGATGGGATCCAGATCATCGATTCCAGCGACGTCAGGATCTCGAACTGCTCGATCGCGGTCGGTGACGATGGCATCGTCACCAAGGCGCAGCGCTACATGATCGAGCGCTTGCAGGTGTCCAACTGCCTTATCAGGAGCGACGACGGCGCGATCAAGTTCGGCACGGGCTCGCACTCGGGCGTGCGCGACAGCCTCTTCTCGAACATCCTCATCATGGATTCGCGCTACGGGATCGCCTTGTTCATGATCCACGGGGGCGTTTATTCGAACAACCGTTTCGCAAACATTCGGATCGCAACCGGCAACCACCAGCGCAATTACCCGATCTATGTCGACATTGACGATCGCGAAGGCCTCGGGAGCATCAACGGCCTGACCTTCGACGGGCTCGACATCACGACATCAGGCAACATCCTCATCGGTGGCCATCCAAAATCGCCGGTACGGGACATCACTCTTAATGACATCAGGATGCGTGTCGCCAATCCGCAGGACGTGACCAAGACGGGGGGCAAGCCGCGCGGGAACCGGAGGTTCCAGCCGATCCCGGGCTCGCCCGATTATTCGTCGGTCAATGCGTCGATCGTTCTTGGCGATGTTGCCGGAGCCACCCTTCGCGGCATCGACGTCAAGGGGGACACAAGGCCATTGCTCGCATCGCCCGGTTCAACGGACGTGAAGATCCTGCCCTAGGATCGGGAAGCTTTTGCGTGCCGGAGTGCGGCAGCGCCCTGGGCTTGTTCGCGGATCCGGATTTGGTCCGGTTCGCCCTTTGCAACGAGCCAGCTCCCACCAACGCAAAGCACCTCGGGAAGCGAAAGCCACTCGCCTGCCGTTGAAAGCTTGATCCCGCCCGTCGGACAGAAGCGGACGTCTCCAAAGGGGCCAGTCAGGGCCTTGAGGGCGTCGATCCCTCCCGCAGCTTCCGCAGGGAAGAATTTAAAGCGCCTGAAACCGAAGTCGAGCCCCCGCATGATATCGGTTGCAGTGGCAATGCCAGGGAGGAAGGGGACCTTGTTGGCAGTCGCCGCATCGGCGAGCCGCTCTGTGAGGCCCGGTGACACGATGAACGTCGCGCCCGCCTCGAGCGCCTTTTCCATCTGGGATGCATGAAGCACCGTGCCGGCACCGACGATCGCACCTTCGACCTGCCGCATCTCCCGGATCGCGTCCATTGCTGCGGCCGTCCGGCAGGTCACTTCAAGAACGCGAAGCCCGCCTCCGACGAGCGCCCGAGCGATCGGGACCGCATGGCGGACATCCTCGATGACGAGCACCGGGATGACCGGCGCCAGTCGCATGATCCGATCGATGTCACCCATGCTCTGATCCTTCCGGCGCATAAGGCGCCCCGGCATCCCGCGGCGGAAGGGCCCCTGGCCGCGCAATTACCCATGCGGCGAGCAGATGGCCGGCAAGCGCCGCCTCCTCGCAGTCCTTCCCCGAAAGCCTCGCTGCAAGATATGCCGCGTTGAACGCACCGCCGGCACCGCTCGTGTCGACGACATCGACTGGCGCCGGAACGGGAACGATCTGGTTCCCGACGAAGCACCCCTGCTCGCCCAGTTTGACTGCAACCTCCGCAGCCCCGCAGGCGCGCCAGTGCGCAGCGACGCAGCGCGGATCTTCCTGGCCGGAAAGCGACTGTTCGTCGGCCAGAGTCGGCAGCCCGATGTTGCAGCAGCTGATCGCCTCGTCCCGTGCCTGCCTCGCGTCCTCGGGATCAGACCAGAGCTTTGGACGATAATTGCCGTCGAATGCGACAATGCCCCCATGGGAACGGACCGCTCGCGCAAGGTCGAGCAGACGAAGCCGGCCCGCCGGGGAGAGGATTGCAAGGCTGATCAGCGAGAAGACCAGCAGTTGCGCCTTCGAGGCGGCGGCGACCGCAGCGTCGGCTCCCGGAAGCTCGAACAGGCGCGTCGCAGCCGATGCCGAGCGCCAATATTGGAAGCTTCGCTCGCCCCGTTCGTCGGTCCGGATCGCGTATAGACCGGGGTGGCGCTCAGGATCGGTGAGGACGAGGCGTGTGTCGATCCCTTCCGAAGACCAGGCGCCGAGCAGGTCCTCGGAAAATGGATCGGTGCCAAGTGCCGTCATGTAGGCGGGCCCGACCCCCATTCGCGCAAGGTGGATTGCAGTGTTGAGGGTGTCGCCGCCATAGGCCAGCTGCCAGGCTTTTCCCGCCCGTGACAATTCCAGCATGCCCTCGCCGACCACGACGACGGCCTTGTCCCGATTCACCAGTTCCACATCGTGCCGTCTTCGAGCCTCGCAATCTGTAGCGACGCAGGCTTGTAGGGATATTTGGCGGCTTCCGCTTCGTCGATATCGACGCCATGCCCGGGCGTCCCGTCGACATGGAGGAGGCCCTTCTCGAACCGGTAGGAATGCGGGAAGACGGCGTCCGTCTCCTCGGTGTGGCGCATATATTCCTGGATTCCGAAATTGGGGACCCAGGTATCGAAGTGGAGTGCTGCGCCCATGGTCACCGGCGATAGATCCGTCGCTCCATGGCTTCCGGTGCGGACCTGATTGAGGGCCGCGAAATCGGCGACACGACGAAGATGGGTGATGCCTCCAGAACCGACGATCGTCATCCGGATATAGTCGATGAGCTGGTTCTGGATGAGGTCCTTGGCGTCCCAGATCGTGTTGAAGACCTCGCCGACCGCAAGCGGGGTCGTGGTGTGTTCACGGATCAGCCGGAAGCTCTCCTGGTTTTCCGCAGGAGTTGGATCCTCGAGCCAGAACAGTCCAAAAGGTTCGAGCGCCTTGCCGAGGCGGGCTCCTTCGATGGGCGTCAGGGGATTGTGGGCATCGTGAAGCAGATGATGGTCGAAGCCGAACGTCTCGCGCAGCTTCTCAAAGAGCCTGGGCACGAACTGGAGGTACTTGGCCGTATCCCAGTCGCACTCGGTCGGAAGAGCGGCATCGGCGGGTTCGTAATGAAGATCGCCCCGTCCGACGCCATAGGCCATTGCAAGGCCCGGGATCCCCGACTGCGCCCTGATCGCCTTGTAGCCCATATCGATGTAGCGACCGACCGCCTCGAGAGTGCCCTCGATGTCGGCACCATTGGCATGTCCATAGACGAGGACGCCGTCCCGGCTGCGGCCGCCAAGGACGTCATAGATGGGCATCGAGGCCATCTTTGCCTTGATGTCCCAAAGGGCAACGTCGACGGCGGCGATTGCCCGCATCGTCACGGGACCACGCCGCCAGTAGGCACCGCGGTAGAGATATTGCCAGATGTCCTCGATCCGGCGGGGATCCTTCCCGATGAGAGCCGGAATGACATGGTCCTCAAGATAGGAGACCACCGCAAGCTCGCGGCCGTTGAGGGTCGCATCTCCGATGCCGTGCACGCCCTGATCGGTTTCGATCTTGAGCGTGACGAAATTGCGTCCAGGAGAGCAGACGATAACCCGTGCCGCAGTGATCTTCATGTGTTTTCCGTTACCCCGTTCTGCTAATACCCTATCACCCGCCTTGCCAATTTCAACAGAATTGGTAAGTCCGATTTCGGAGGACTGAATGCTAAACAAGCGCCGAGCTGCGCGGACTCCGCCAGGCGCGCTGCCTGGAAACGAGCCCATCGACGGGGCCAGTCGCCTCTACCAGAAGCTCGCCAACGCCCTCTTCGAGGATCTTGCTGCCGGCAAATATCAAGTTGGCGACCGCCTTCCTGCGGAGCGGGAGCTCGCCGCCGAATATAATGTCAGCCGACCTGCGGTGCGGGAGGCGATGATTGCGCTCGAGGTCCAGGGGCTGATCGACGTGAGGATCGGGTCGGGTGCCTATGTGAGGCGCCTCCCAGGCTCCGAGGACCGGCCCGA
>DATMHD010000006.1:0-3044 GCA_035555075.1 Sphingomicrobium sp.
AGCCGCGCGAGATGATCGATCGTAACGACGCTCCCCGACGCGACATTATAGGCCTCCCCGTTGAGAGGGCCTTTGGCGGCGATCAGGAGCAGGGCTTCGACAACATCTCCGATGTAGCTGAAATCGCGCATCTGCTCGCCATCGCCGAGCATCGGCAGCACCTGCGCATTCTGTTGCAGTCGCCCCACGATATCCCAGATGATCTGCTTCCGCAGCCGCGGCCCGTAGACCGTGAACAAACGAGCGACCGCGGTCTTCAACCCATAAACATGTGCAAACACGCTGACATATCGATCGGATGTGAGCTTGCTCACGCCATAGGGTGAGACCGGGTGTGTCGGATCGTCCTCGGAAATCAGTTCGGAGCCGCCGCCCCGATACACCACCGCCGAAGAGGTATAGACGAGCGCTGTCGAAGGCGACGCCGTCCTGATTGCGTCGAGTAATCGCAGCGTGGAAAGCGCGTTGCACTGGAAGTCGCGGAGAGGATTTTCAACGGAGCTCTGGACGTGCGCGCTGCCGGCCAAGTGGAAGATGGCATCGAAGCGCCGATCCCCGAGAAGCGTCTCCAGGTCACCCGACACAAGGTCGAGATCGATGGCGTCGATGCGGTCGATCACCGCCCGCAGATTGTCGAACCCCGCGACTGGCTTGAAATCGGCGCTGGTGACGTTCGCGCCTGACTGAACGAGTCGCTCGATGAGATGCGACCCGATAAAGCCTGCTCCGCCCGTCACCAGGATGTTGCGACCCCCGAACATCGCTCAGGCGGTCCCCGCTTCCCGGCAAATGTCGAGCACTTCGCCCGAGCACCGCCGCCAGGAATAGGCCGAAGCATTCTTGCCGCCGCGTTTCAGCAGGTCAGCCCGGATCGCCGGATTGCCGGCAACTTCGCGCATCGCCGTAGCCAGGCTGGCAGGCTCAACATCCGGAACGAACAGAGCGGCATCCCCAGCCGCTTGCTTCAGGCCGACAGTCCCAGCCGTGACCACCGCGGTTCCTGCAGCTTGCGCCTCGAGCAGCGTCAGCGACGCGGCGGATTCGTAGGAGTAAGGCAGGACAAATGCTTCGGCGGCGCTGTAAAGCGGTGCAAGGTCCTCGTCCGGCACGTAAGGATAGTATTTCACCTCCTCCGAAATACCGAGTTCGCGGGCCATTCCGGCCAGGTCGATCTGCGTCGTATTCAACCCGACGATCACGAGCCGGTGAGGAAAAGACCCGCTGTCGCGCATCTTCGCCAAGGCGGTGAGGAGGTGCGGCACGTTCCTGCGGGCAGTAAGCTTTCCGACGTAGAGGAAGTAAGGAACGTCTGCCCCGGCATATTTCGTCCGTACTTCTGCTAACCGTACAGCGGGATAATCCGAGCGGAAAACCTCGGCAGGAGCAAGGGGCACGACGCGGACGCGCTCGGGTGGCGCACCGTATGCCTGCTCGATATCGGCGCGTGCCTGCTCGGTTTTGGTGATCACCCGGGTGGAGTGGCGCGCGCTCCAGCCATGCAGGGGCGTGTTGATGAAGCGGGCGCGCGTCGGATAATATTCGGGATACAGCTTCTGCGTCGCCTCGTAGATCAGCGACACGGTCTTCGCCCCGGTCAGAAGCGGCCGGGTGTAGGACGGGCAAAGCAGCACGTCGTCCCCGCAGGCCATCGGAAGCACGAGGTTCTCCCAGGCCAGCATGGGTAGATCGGGCCCGACGACCCGGCGCTTGATCCAGCCGGGGATTGGCAAGTCGGCCGCCAGCTCAACCGGGCTGTACACCGTGATGTCGTCGAAGCGATCGCCGACAAATTCCTGCGTCCAGTAGCGGAGCACGTTGTTGAGGACTCGCGCGACGCCCGTCCCGGTGCGTAACCGCCAGCCGTTGATGCCGAGCTTCACGCGGCCCTCCGCGCCTTTTCGAATTCCCAGGTCCGGCGAATGCCTTCCCGGATCGAGATGCGCGGTTCCCAGTCGATCACGCGCTGTAGCGTGGTGATGTCAGCGCGAAACTGCTGCGGTCCGGAGACCGGCTTGTCGAGCGACACGATCTCCATCCCGCTGACTTCGCGCAGGATGTCGACGACCTCGGCCACCGTTGTCATTTGGCCCGACCCGAGCACGAGCGTGTCGTTATAATCGGCATAGAGCAGCTTCGCGATCGCGTGGGCCGCATCCTCGACGTAAATGAAGTCGCGGGCGGGACGATCGCTCCAGATTTCCGCGCGGCCCTCGTCCAGGAGCTTGCGCGTCAGCACGTGGACCAGATCGAAGCGTTCGAGCGGGGTAGGGCCGTACAGGTTACAGAAGCGCGCGTTGATGATGGGAACCCAGTTGCGGTAGAATTTGCACAGTTCCTCGCCGAGATACTTACTCATCACGTAGCGGTTCTTGTACGGATTGATCGGCGAGTGCTCCGATACCGGCAGCGTGATCCTCTCTTCGTCGTAAATGAGCACGGAGGAAAAATGGATGAACTTCTTTAGGTTCCTTTTCTTCAGTTGCTCGAGAACCTGGATCACCGGGATCGTGTGGAAGTCGAACGCCGTCGGCTCGCCGGCGGGAATGACATCACGCTCCATGGCGTAATGGTCCGTGTTGCCGATGATGTAGATGACCTTGTCGAACTCTACACCATCCAGCGCGCTGAGATCGGCCAGCGTTTGGATGGGGATGTGGCGGTTAGGCGTCGGGCTCGGCGAGCGCCCGACGGAGATCATTTTCGGATAATTGGCGAGGATGTAGGGGCCAAGAAACCCGCTGCCCCCGAACAGGATCGTCCCTTCGCCAAGGTCCGGATCGTGTTCGAGAGTCGAGAAAACGTCCAGGCTCATTCATCCCCTCGAACGGCTGTCTGCGAAGCTTTTGCGCGAATGCCGTTACGGCAGAATGATCTCGCCCTTGAAACCGCGTTCCCGGAGCTTGGGCACGGCTTCGTCGTAGAAATTCCAGGCGAACAGGACCGCGGCATCCGCCGGCTCGGGATCCTCGAAAAGATACTCCTCGTCCAGGATCGGAATGTGCACCCCCGGCAGGTACATGCCGATGCGAAGCGGATTGATTTCG
>DATMHD010000007.1:0-2233 GCA_035555075.1 Sphingomicrobium sp.
CTTGCCGCTATTGGACGACGACTTCGCAGCCGGGTCGAGGATGTTGCCGAGGCGCCGTCAGGCGACGTCTCGGGCGCAGGGCGAACCGTCATCTTCGGTTTCGGCAGGGTCGGGCGCGTCGTCGCAGACATGCTGAGCGAGCACGGACGTCCTTATCTTGCCGTCGACAGTGACGTTGACAGCGTGCGGCGCGCCCAGAAAGGGGGCTACGACGTTGTCTTTGGCGATGTGTCGCGCCCGGAGCTCGCCGACCGGCTCCAGCTGGGTCATGCCGCAGCGCTGGTGTTGACGATGGACGACCCGGTCCAGGTCGCGCGCATTGCAAGGCGCGTGAGGGGCTGGGTGCCCGATCTCCCGATCATCGCCCGGGCGCGCGATACGGCCCACGCGGCGCGGCTCTACAAGGCCGGTGTCACTGATGCCGTCCCGGAGACGCTGGAGGCCTCGCTTCAGCTCTCAGAAGCCGTGCTGGTTGATATCGGCCTTGCCATGGGGCCCGTCATTGCCAGCATCCACGAGAAGCGGAGCGAGCTGCGCATGAAGATCATGCAGGACGCAGAGCTTGAGGAAGAACCCCGGCTAGGTCGCCGGAGGCTCAGGGACCATCAGTCCGGGCGCTCGAACCGGAGTACTCCGGCGACGTAGGTCCTGTGATCGGGATCGTCGGCGGGATGACGGGTGCCGTCGAAGACGACGAGCTCTTCAAAATCGAACGGCGAAACTCCCTCGAGGCACGCGACATTCACTCCAAGCTGGTCGGGATTGGAGCGCCGCTTGTGGTGCGTGTAGATGCCGCACACCGAACAGAAGTGATGTTCGGCCGTCCGGCTGTTGAAGCGATAGGTCGATAGCCTGTCCTCGCCTTTCAGGAGGCGAAAATCATCCGGGGTCGACGTCACTGCAACGGCACCACGCATCCGGCAGATCGAGCAGGTGCATCGACGTGCCGAGGCAAAACCCTCAGTCAAGGTGACGTCAAACCTCACCGCGCCGCAGTGGCAGGAGCCCTTGAGCTTGACCGGCCGCGAGGAATGCGTGTCGATCAGGCTGCGACCTTCTCCAGCGCGTCGCGAACCGCGTCGAGGGCTTCGCTCGCCTTCGATCCTTCGGGACCGCCGCCCTGCGCCATGTCCGGACGACCACCGCCGCCCTGGCCACCAAGCGCCGCGACCGCGGCCTTGACGAGATCCACGGCGCTGACCTGACCCGAAAGATCGTCGGTCACTCCCACAGCAACACTTGCGCGCCCATCGTTCAGCGCGATCAAGGCGGCGACTCCCGATCCAATCTGCTGCTTCATGCTGTCAACAGTTGAGCGTAAGTCCTTGGGATCAAGTCCTTCGACGATCTGACCGATGAACTTATGACCGTTCACTTCCTCCGGAGCCGGGGAATCGACCTTCGTTCCGCCACCGAGCGCCAGCGACTTCTTCAACTCGGCGAGTTCGCGCTCGAGGCGGCGGCGATCCTCGACCAGCGAAGCGATCCGAGAAGGCACGTCGTCCGGCGCGCTTTTGAGGGCGGCAGCAGCTTCCCTGAGCTTGGAATCACGATTGCCGAGCCACTGGCGCGCGGCTTCGCCGGTGAGCGCCTCGATCCTGCGCACACCGGCAGATACCGCACTTTCGGAAATGATCTTCAGCAGCTGGATGTCCCCAAGCGCCTGCACATGAGTACCACCGCAAAGCTCGACCGAATAATCCCCCTCGTCCATCCGTCCCATCGAGAGCACCCGGACTTCGTCGCCATATTTCTCGCCGAACAATGCCATTGCTCCAGCCGAAATTGCTTCATCCGGGGTCATGAGCCGGGTCGTGACCGGCTCGTTCGAGCGGATCTGCGCATTCACTTCGCCCTCGACTGCATCGAGCTCGTCGCGGGTAAGGGGCTTGGGGTGGGAAAAATCGAACCGGAAGTAATCGGGCGCAACGAGACTGCCCTTCTGGGTCACGTGCGTGCCAAGGTGCCTTCGAAGCGCGGCGTGGAGAAGGTGCGTGGCGCTGTGGTTCGCGCGAACTCGGCTGCGGCGCTCGCGATCGACCTTCTGATGCACCGTCTCGCCCAGGCTGAGCTCGCCTGATGCGACCTTGGTCCGCAGCACGTGGAGCTTGCCGAGGGGCTTCAAGGTATCCTCAACATTTCCGAGGAAACCTTTGAGCGTCCTCAATATTCCGGTGTCACCCATCTGGCCGCCGCTCTCACCGTAGAAGGGCGTCTGGTTGAGGAGGATCTC
>DATMHD010000008.1:0-2454 GCA_035555075.1 Sphingomicrobium sp.
CTGCGCCGCGGTATCCGCTGCTCGCGCGTGAGTCCCCATCGACGCAAGACAAGTTCCTGCCAGCAACAGAACGAATGACCGCTGCATCATCGCTCTAGCCCTCCCTGCTATTTTGATGGCATCATGCCCGATGTTTCCAGAATAGCAACTGGTTTCTAGATAGAGGCAAGATGGTCGGATCGCGGACCCGAATGCAGGCAATGCAGGATCACGACGCGCCATCCTCCGACGAACTTCCTGCGCCCAGCAGGGCGATACGCCAAGCGCGGATCAACCAGGGACTGAGCCTTCGTGCTTTGTCGGCCCGGGCGGTCCTTCCCTATTCGACTCTGTCGAAGCTCGAAAACGGCAAGATGGCGTTGACCTACGACAAGATGATCAGACTTGCGCAGGCGCTCAACGTCGACCTCAAGGACATACTCGCGGATGCCGAGCAACCGGCCTCCCCGGTTGCCGTCGGAAGGCGCAGCGTCACGCGTTCGGGACAGGAGCTGGACGCCGATTCCGAGAAGCACGTCCATCACTACCCCGCGGCGGATTTGCTGGGAAAAATGATGATCCCGATCATCATCGACGTGCAGGCCCGGAGCATTGAGGAGCTCGGCGGCCTGGTCCGCCACGCGGGCGAGGAATATCTGTACGTCTTGAAGGGCACGATGGAGCTCCATTCGGATCTCTATTCGCCGCTTCCTCTCGGGCCTGGCGACTCGGTCTATTTCGACAGCGGAATGGCGCACGGATATGTGCGGACTAGCAGCGGGCCGTGCTCGGTGCTTGCGGTATGCGCCGGCCCCGGGATCCAGCAACTCGCAGGCACTGCCGGAAAAAGCTGGCGCCTCAACGAGGACGGATTGCAGCGCGTCGGCTGATCTGTTTCTGTATTTGAAACTTTGTTGACAGTTGCTATGCAGCGGCAATGGCGACCAGCACCAAAGCTCGCACGCTCAGTGTCGACCGGCTTGCGATGCGCTTTGCATCGCCGCTTCGGATTACCGGTTATATTTTCGAGGCGATGCCCTCGGTCCTGGCGACGATCGACACCTCAAACGCCGAAGGTCGAGGCGAGGCTGCAGGAGTCTATTATCTCGGCGACGACCAGGACCGGATGGTCGCCATGATCGAGGACATCCGGCCGGCGATCGAGGATGGGGCCGGCCGCAGCGAACTCCAAGGCCTCCTTCCTCCGTGCGGGGCGCGCAACTCGCTCGACTGCGCGTTATGGGACCTGGAAGCGAAGATCGCTGGGTCGCCAGTCTGGAAACTTGCCGGCGTTTCACAGCCGAAGCCGCTGGTAACCGTTTTCACGCTCCCGGCCGATGATCCTGAAGTGATCCTCGACCGCCTTTCAGGCCTCGACTTCGCAAGGGCGATCAAGCTGAAGCTGGACGGAGTCCTCGACGCCGACCGGGAGCGAGTTGCCGCCGTTCGCAAGGCCCGGCCCGACGCGTGGCTGTCGGTCGATGCCAACCAGGGTTATTCGGAGGCCGACCTGGATGGGCTTTCAAAGCTTCTCCGGGATCATGATGTTTCCCTGGTCGAGCAGCCCGTTGCGCGCGGGCAGGAGGCGGTGCTCGCCGGCTGGAAGCCGGGCGTTCCGGTCGCCGCCGACGAAAGCGTTCTCGACCTGATCGAGCTTCGCGAGCGTGGCTCGAAGTTCGACGTCATCAACATCAAGCTCGACAAGTGCGGAGGTCTTACCGAGGCGCTCGCCATGGCTGCCGAAGCCCGCTCGATGGGCAAGGAGGTGATGGTCGGCAACATGGGCGGCTCGACCCTGGCGATGGCCCCCGGCTTCGTCCTCGCCCAGCTCTGCGACTATGTCGATCTCGACGGTCCGCATGGCCTCATCGACGACCCCTTCGCGGGCGACATCTATTCAGACGGCAACGTCTTCGTGCCGGAGACCATCTGGGGCGGGCCGAAATAACGGAATTCCGGTTCAACTAAGGGGAAGAGCGATGTTGAGAGGCGGTCTTGGAGCGGCAACTGCCTTCGCGCTCATTGTCGTTGCGGCCGCAGCGCAGGCTGCGCCGCCCCCCGGGTTCGAGCAGCGCGTCGAGCAGCTTCGCAAGGCGTTCGGAGCCCCGGGCGTTTCCATCACGATCGTCGAGGACGGGAAGGTCACGCTGGCAAAGGGCTGGGGCGTCCGCGACATCTCCACCAACCAGCCGGTCGACGCAGACACGATCTTCTTCACCGGATCGACCGGCAAGGCCTTCACCAACGCCGCGCTGGCCACTCTCGTCGACCAGGGCAAGATTGGCTGGGACGACAAGGTCATCGACCATATGCCGGACTTCCGCATGTGGGACCCATGGGTCACCCGCGAGATGACGATCCGCGATCTCCTGGTGCACCGCAGCGGGCTCGGGCTCGGACAGGGCGATCTACTGTTTCTCCCCAACAGCACGCTGTCACGCAAGGAAACCGTCCGCCGGATCCGTTACCTCAAGC
>DATMHD010000009.1:0-4601 GCA_035555075.1 Sphingomicrobium sp.
GTGATGGACACCAATTCCGATTTCCCGCGTTTGGGCGATCAGGTGGCAGCGCCAATCATGCCGCAGGAGCGTGGGGCACGAAGGACTGAAACGTGTTCCGCGCAATTGCTGCTTTGGCCCTGGCTTCTGCCTCCGCCCACCCAACCTCGACTCTCACTTCGACCATGCCCTGGTGGGAGCGCGTCACTGTCACCGTCGGGGACGACGGTCAGACCCATTCATGCCGATACGAATCAAGCCTGCGTCCCCAAAATGCCAAGGACTGCTCGGTTGGTGCCGCTCAGGCATCCATGACCAAGACCGCGAGCTCCTCCGGAGCCAAGGACCAGGTCACCCGGATTACATTCGAGCGGCGTTTCAGCCCCGGCGACAAGCTTGACGCAGCGTCGCTGCAGCCTGGCGAAACTCTCCTTGGGAGTTCCGTGCTGGCGCTCGCAATTGACGGTCAGGGAGCCGTGAAGGGCTGCAAGGTCGTCTCCACCGGGGGGGCGCTGCCCCCGCAATATGGCTGCGACGAGGCGTCGTCCGAGCGTTTCGACGCGAGCGTCAGCAGTGCGCATGCGCAGGTGCCTGCTCGCGCCGGAGTCATGACGGTGCTCGTCTATGGACATAGCGAACACGTTGTCTGACGTAATGACGGGCGCGAAGTGCGCGCCCGTCATTCCAATCCCTTGAAAGTGGGGTCAATCGACCAGGATCTGGTCGCTCATTCCCAGCTGCTTGTGGAAGAAATGGCTGCAGTGTGCGCCGTAGCTGCCTGTGCGCGGCACGAGAGTAATGCTTCTCGTCGTGTGGGGCGGCAAATCGATTTCCCCTTGCGGGGCGGCACCGGCGGTGATCGTGGAATTTGCAAAGAAGCGCGCGGCACTAAAGTCGTGGCTGCTTCCCGAGCGGTTCTCGAACACCAGGGTCACGGGCCGTCCGGCCGCGAGGTGAAGTGGCACTGGACTGAAGCCATAGCTCCAAACGACGATTGTCTGGGTTGCCGGCTGCGCCGGGGCGGGTCCGACCAGTCCCAACCCCAAAGTGGCAGCAAGTGCGCTGCGGAACATTATGATAAACGCCTCCTCATGCCTGCGTGGGTGCCCGTCCGCCAACTAAGAGTTCAAAGAGCATCACCGCATCTATGGGAAACCAGATCGGTGATTATCGAAAGGTCTTGGTAACCAATTCGAATATTGACCAACGTCCAAGCCAAGCCATCAGGTTCAGCAATCTTTTCGCCCGGCGCTCGGCTCGGTCCTTTGCCTATTTGCTCTTGGGGTCACCCAGCCGACATCGAAGAGGCACCTCGACCCATCCTTTTTCGCCGGCATCATATCAACTGAGGCTTTTCGGCAACAGAGCGCGCCAATCGCAACCTTGCGCGGCAACCGGTGCTCTCATAATGTGTTCCGGCGGTTCAATCTTTAGAACGCATGTGAAAGGGGACAATTATGCGCAAGCTGGCCATTGCGATGGCGCTCGCGTCGACGGCCATCGCTACCCCGGCCGTCGCTCGGGATCATTCATTCTACGCGGGGCTTGAAGGTGGTGCGATGATCGTCGAGGACATGCACCTCGGCTACACGGACCCAACCCGTACCTTTGCTGACGCCTATCGAATTAATTTTGGCACCGGCCTCGATGTCGATGCGATCGCCGGATATGATTTCGGCGTCGTTCGTCTCGAGGGCGAACTTGGCTGGAAGCATGCATCAGTCGACGGGATCAATAGCACGTCGACCGCTGCTCCGATCCTGCCGAACACGAGCGGCATGCTCTCGGGTGGCAAGGTCAATGCTCTTTCGGGCATGGTCAACGTCCTGCTCGACTTCGGCAATGACGACGCTCTTAGCGGCTACATCGGCGGCGGTGCTGGTCTTGCCAGCATCAAGCTGAGCGCTGCCACTGGAACTCCTGGTGCGCATGCCTTCCGCGATACGGACTCGCATTTCGCAATGCAGGCGATCGCAGGCGTGCGTTATGCAGTTACCCCGAACATCGATGTCGGCCTAAAGGTTCGGCACTTCGAGGCGCGTAACCTGAAGTTCTCCGACACGTTCAACGGCACGCCGTTCACCTTCGACGGCACGTTCCGCGAGAACAGCCTGCTGGCGAGCGTGATCTACAACTTCTGGGCGCCTCCGCCGCCGCCTCCGCCGCCGCCGCCGCCGCCTCCGCCGCCTCCACCGGCGACGCAGACCTGCCCGGACGGCTCGGTGATCCCGGCAACGGCGACCTGCCCGGCGCCGCCGCCGCCTCCGCCTCCGCCGCCGCCGGCGCCAGAGCGCGGCTAAGCGGCCGAACAGGCAAAGAAAGACCGGCCCGGACAGCACGTCCGGGCCGGTTTTCTTTTGTGCGCTCGAATGGGGACCGGGTTCGGTGCCGCGCCGCGGTCAGACTGTCAGTTGGCCTGCGCGACCTGAGGGGGACCAGCTTTGTCCCAACCGTAGAAATCATCGGCGTAGCTGAGTTTCCCGTCCACGACATGTGCCGTCAGATAGGTGAGGACCACAGGGACGCTTTCAGGAAGCCTCACTGCCGTTTCAGGATCGTTGCCGGGCGC
Organism: Sphingomicrobium sp.; assembly: GCA_035555075.1. Classification (GTDB taxonomy): domain Bacteria; phylum Pseudomonadota; class Alphaproteobacteria; order Sphingomonadales; family Sphingomonadaceae; genus Sphingomicrobium. The sequence goes on from DATMHD010000009.1 coordinate 2,549, forward strand.
GACGGGATCCTGTCCGCCAAGAAGCCATCGCCCAAATCGGCGTGCATCCTCCACACGCACGCAGCCGTTGCTGAGATTGCGTACCTGCTTGCCGAACAGGTCCTTGCTCGGTGTATCGTGCAGGTAAATCCCCTCAGGATTGTCGAACGGGAATTTGAGATTTCCCATGGAATTCAGGGGACCAGGGTCCTGCCGGACGAGCAGGTGCGTGGTCCCGGCCGCGGCGGCCTTCCAGTCGACACTCGCGGCATCGATTTCCTTGGCGCTGGTGCTCCATTCGTCGATCACGTGATATCCGTGCGACTTCAGATATTTGATGCCCTGACGAAGATAGGTCGGAGCAATTGTCTTACGGACCAGATGGTCAGGGGCGTGCCAATAGGGATTGTAGGTGATGTAATACATCATGCTCGAGATGAGCGGCGTCGGAAGCTCGTTGGTGCCAACGATGATCCTCATGGAATCCACCGGGCGCCCGTCCTCGAACATGGTCAAGCGCTGGTTGCCGGAATCGACCAGGACGAAACGTCCGCGAGCCGGAATCGAGCGCGCGCGATCGAGGTTCGCGAGCAAGCGGGGATCCGGCGTCATGTTGCCGGTCGCCTGAGCGTCCGCCCAGGCCGCGTCCCGGAGTTCCTGGTAGACCGGGTTCAATGCCGAGGTCGTCGAGAGGTAGGTGCCAAGTGATGGAGCCGCAGCCGCCGTCAGGAGGATCTCTTCCGTCCGGGTCCCGTGCGGCTTGAGGACTGAATAGGCGTAGATCATCCCGGCGGTGGGCTTCTTCAACGCCTGCACATAGCGCACCCACGCCGCGGAAAGGACCTGCTCTGCAGCCGGTGCGGAAGCGGGATTCAGCCGCACCTGAGATGCGGCCGATTGCACCTGGACGGCGAGTTGCGGGCCCTCTGGAAAGCCGTCGAACGGAGCTCGTTGAAGTATGGCCGCCAGCTGCGCCACTACCGGACTATCCGGTCCCGCGCGGAACCAGATCCGGCCGATGTGATAGGTAGAATAGGCACCGGCGACGTCCGCGGGAACATTGAAGGACAGGGCGGAAACAGGAGTGGCAGGAGGCAGTCCCTGCTGGGCCGATGCTGCGCCCGCAGCAAGGAGCAGGGTCGCTCCCAACCCGGCCGCCCTCAAACCTCGTCTCGTTCCGCGCACCGCAGATCCCCCTGCGTCAGTTTGCGACCGGGTTATCGCGCCGGTCAGAAAGCTTGGTTGTCCTATTAATAAGCCAATCTGCATTCGCGATGAATAAGCGGAAGGGCGTAAATTAAATCCTGCGATCAGGCAGTTGCCGTACGCTCCGAGCGAGGAAAGGTCCGGCCGGTTTCCCTTGCCAGGCCACGCGCCGCGAGGACATCCAACAGCGTCGCGCCAACGACAAAGCCCAAGGCTCCTGCGACGGCCTTCGGCCGGCTGCTTCGATTGAATGCAAGGCCGAGCGCTGCAAGATCCATGCCGTCACCAAGAACCCTGTTCCAGGCATTGGTCGACACGGCCGGCCCTCTGAGGAGCGCGCCGCCCGCGAGAAGTTCCCGCGCCCCGAACAGCGCGATCACTCGCTTGGATGTCTTCCCTTCGATACCGAGCCAGCGTCCAAGACGCCCGGGCGCCGCTGCCTCTACGAGGCCGAGGCCGATGCTGAACAGCCCAAGGCCAAAGCCCACTTTCTTATAGTCCATCGTGAAGCCTCCTTACGCTCACAGGTCCGAAGCGCCTTGGCCTTCTGCAACGTTCCATTCCCCTGCCATGTTGGTCTTGTGCAAAGCGCGGCTCGGCGCTTAGTCGGGCCACACACTTGTGACGAAGGAATGGGCATGGACGTGAACGGAGTGGCAGCCGTGGTGACGGGTGCGGCATCGGGGTTGGGCGAGGCGACGGCCCGCGAACTGGCCCGTCGCGGAGCAAAGGTCGCCGTTTTCGATCGCGATGCCCAGCGCGGAGAGCAGGTCGCCCGCGAGATCGGCGGCATATTCTGCGAGGTAGACGTGACTTCGGACGAGAAGGTCAGCGCCGCCTTCGAAAAAGCGCGCGCGGCGCACGGCCA
>DATMHD010000010.1:0-2620 GCA_035555075.1 Sphingomicrobium sp.
ATTATTCGCCCCGCCCCGAACGCTCGTCCCCTCCTTTCAGCACTCAGGCTTTGGTGAAGATCGAAACCGCCGCCTCATCGAGTGCATAGGAGGCGTGATAGAAATCACGCACGCGCACGATTCTGTCGCCCACCCAATCGATGACAATCATATTGAACGGCTTGGCCCCGGAATTCGACGGATCGGACACGATTGCAGCGAGCTTACAGTCCACCCATCCGATCGATAGCCGCCAGTCGCTCATCTCTGCATAGCGGCTGAAATAGGTCTCGAAGGAAGATCTGCCGCCTTGCAGGCGCGCCACCAGGTCGAAGCGGACATCGTCGGCTAGCATGGCGCGGATGGCGTCGAAATCCTGGTCGTTGAATCGATCGACATAGGATTGGAGCCGAACGAGCTCGTCAGCGTTCGGCCTTGCCACGTCAGGAGCTGCGTCGGAATGAAGCCGAAGTTGCGCGCGTCCCCGGTGCAAAGCCGCCTTGCTCGCCGCAAGCGTAGTGCCAAGTATGCTGGCGACTTCCTCGTTCGAATAACCAAGCACATCCTTCAGGATAACCGCACCGCGTTGCGATGGCGGCAGACGCATGAAGGCAGACATGGCCACCCTCGTCGCCAGGCGGCGGGCAGCCTCATCGGCGCCTGAGACCACATCGTCATCCATTACGTCGCGCTCAGGCGAGAGCCTTTCGCGGCTCCTTAGGAAATCGATGGCCGCATTGTGAGTGACGCGGAACAGCCACGGAGCAGCATCGCCCTCGGGCGGAGCGCGATCAAGCGCGCCGATTGCCCGGGTGATCGCCTCCTGCACCACATCTTCGCCGTCGAGCACCGACCCAACCATACGCGCCGCGTAGCGGTGAAGTGCGGGGCGGAGCTTCACCAGTCGTGCAGCAACGTCATCACCCTGGTTCGAAGCGTCGGACCCCATTCTCGTATCCATACCCACAGGACGACCCAGAACAGCAAAAAGATTCGGTGGTCCGCGAATCCTTTTCCGTCACCGGCCCGTCCTGACTGACGAGGTGCGGCTTTCGCGCTCGCCTCGAAAGGAGCAGAGAATGTCCGTCAATCCCAATGCATCGATCGAGATCACTGCGTTCAAATGGGTTCCCGATTTTGCCCAAGGCCTCGTCCGTGACCTGCGTGTACGCTGGGCGCTCGAGGAAGCCGGTCTCGACTATCGAGTCCGACTGCTTGGCACTCCGCGTCCGGCCGAATACATCCAGGAGCAGCCGTTCGATCAGGTGCCGAGCTTCAGGGATGATCAGGTCAGCATCTTCGAATCTGGCGCGATCGTCCAATATATCGGTGACAAAAGCGAAGTGCTGCTGCCGCGCGAAACACAAGCCAGGTACCGCGCAATCCAGTGGACCTACGCTGCTCTCAACAGCGTCGAGCCGGCGATTCTCAACGTCTTTGCCGTCACTGTCTTCCACGCTGATAAAGAGTGGGCGAAGCTGCGCCGGCCGGGCGCCGAGGAATTCGCCAGACTGAAGCTATCGCGGGTATCCAATTGGCTGGGCGAAAAGCAGTGGCTGGAAGGGGACCACTTTACAATTGGCGACCTCGTCCTGACAACCGTCCTTCGGAATCTCAACCACACCGATATGGTCGCTGAGTTTCCTAACCTCGCAGCTTATCAGAAGCGCGGTGAATCTCGTGCGGCCTTTCAGCGTGCGCTGAGCGATCAGCTCGCCGTCTTTGCGGCCAACCAACCCGAGGCAGAACCGGAACAAGCAGCGGCATGAGATATGACGGATCTCCAGCACCGTCCCTGAGCTGACTTTCAGCGACGTCTGAACACGTTCTGCATTGCCTAGGCTCTTCTGAGCCCAGCTCCGCCTCGAGCTTTCGGCTCGAGGCGGAATGCGCGGCACAGCGATCATGTCGTCCGATGCGCGGAGTTTGCCGATCTCCTGCAACTCCATTCAAGCGGTGCTTGAATCCTTCGCCGCCTGCCCCGCGGCCCAACCACTTTGCCAATGTTGCTGCATCATGCCGCTGCCATAGGGACATGAGCTCTTGGGTTTAGAGTGTTTTCCCGCCTTGTGACCTTCTGCCCAGGCGCGTTCATGCGGACTTGCCATTCAACCTCCATGGTTCCCTCTAGCATAGCGTTTGGGGGAAAGAGGCCAATGTCCGCTTCCGACCCACCAGGGACGGTCAGCGCGGCAGTGAGTCGCCCAGTTTGGCGGCCTCAACGACCATTGCATGCATTTCTCTCTCGAGATCGCGGAGCCGATCCACATAGGCGTCATACTCGGGCTTGAGACGGCCGTGCGGGTCGTAAAAGATTGCCGGAGTTTTGCCGTATGGCAGAATTCGCTCCTCTGTGAACGTGTTGTAGCGCAGGTACCGGTCGCCAAAGGAGTCGGCGCGACTGTAGAATATTGCGAGGCGAAAGAAGAGCTTAGGATCAAGCGAGCGTGCGGCGCCTGTGGCGACTATTCCATCCCACGGTCTAGTCGGCGGCCGCTCGCCTCCGCTCTCGCGATAAATTGGGAGCGGCGGTGTTTTGCCCTCTTTTCGCGCGTCGTCGAAATTGTTCAGCAGCGTCGCGATGTGTTTGTCGATGTCCGCGCCATGCGTCGCAAAATCATCCATGCTCGCACGAAGCTCG
>DATMHD010000011.1:0-4402 GCA_035555075.1 Sphingomicrobium sp.
ATCGTTCTCCTGCACATGAAGATCGCCGATCGCCGCCACCCGCATCCGACGGTTATTCTCCATACTGCTCTTCAAGATTGCCGACCGCGTCCGAGAAGCCCCACTGGTCGACGTCGATCGATTAATCGCGGGGTGAGAAGATCCGGCCTCTGCAGACGTTCTTGCCAGGTCCCTTCATGTCGGCTTGGTCACGCAAGCGCTCGAGCAGCTCGTTCATCAGCCACCTCGGAACGCAATGGCGTTCGCTTGGATAGATGAAGCGGAAGTTCAAAAGCGCCATCAGCAGCACTTCCCAATAGAGTTCCATGTGGCTGAGAAGCTGCTTCCAGTCGACCGCATCATGGCATTTGAGGATCATGTGCGCGACGTCGGCCATGTCGTACCGGTGATGGTCCTGAACGAAGATCTTGGACCAGATGAACTGCGTCGGCGGAACGAGCTTCACCTTGGCGCCGAACAAATGGGTCTCGGGCGCGCCGACGAACCAGTCGTCCGTCACATGGGTCGTCACCGTCGGCATGTTGGTGATCACATCGACAAAAAGCTCGCCCTTCGTGATGCGGTACAGCCACCGCTCGTCGACAATCTCGACGTCGAAGCCGTGCCCTTTGAAATGATGGAGCATCTTGAGCGCATCGCCAGCCTTCGCGAAGACGTCGACGTCCTTCGTGGGACGGTCAATTCCGGTGTAGCTCGCGAGTGCGTAGGTTCCCGAGACAAGGAAAGGTATCTCGGACCTCGCCATCTGCTGCAGAACTTCAGAATAGAAGGCCTCTGCCGCCGGCGGCGGCTTGATCAGCGCTGGCTTGCGTTCGAGCATGTGCACGTTGTCCACGCGGCCCCAACGGGAGGCGCGCGGCAGGGTTCCCCGTCATCCGGCCGAGGGTCACCGGGGAGGTGAACCCATAAGCTCGTCTCTACGTCATTAGCGATCTGCTGAAGCCGGCCGGCTGCCGGCTTTTGTCAGGCGCCCGGTGCAACCACGAGGACGCGGAAGGTGCCTGGTACAGCCTGAGGTCGCGCATTGCCGGCGGCGGGCTTGAGGTCTGTCGCCGGAAGATATGCCCGGCCTGTCGCTGGATCGAGCGCGATGGTCCTTGCGCTCTTCGCCGTTGCAAGAGTGGCGATGAGCCTTGGCGTTGGCGAGAGCTGGATGATCGACAGATTTCCATCGCCTCCCGACGGGATCAGCGCAAGATGTCGACGCTCGTCGAAAGCGGCGCCGTCAGGACGTTTGCCGACCGGAATCGAAGCCACCGGCTTGCCGGTCGCGGAAAGCACTACCGCAATGCCGTTTGCGCAGGCCGAGACCGTCTCCTTTGTCGAAGGATCATAGATAATGCCGGTCGGGCCATCGCAGCCCGGGAGCGGGTCACGCCGAAGGACCTTCTTCGACCGCGTATCAAGGACTGCGACCTCGTTGCGGTCCTCGACGTTGACGTACAGCTTCCCGTATCCGTCGGCAGCCCCAAGCTCGAGCGACCCGCCGACGGGAACCGTTGCGACGGCTTTGCCGGCTTTCGGATCCACGACCGTGATCGCGCCGTCTCCAGGGGTCATGACCCAGACGGTCTTCGTGGCAGGATCGTAGGCGGCGGCATCCGGCTTCTTCCCCGTCGGGATGGTCGCACGCACCTGCCCGGTACGCCCGTCCATGATGATTGCTTGATTGGCGTTGCCGCTGGTGACGAGCACATTGCCGCTACCAGGAATTGCAAGTGCCGCGTGTCCGCCATCGACGCCGGCAAGTTTGTCGGTAAGGGTGCCGCGAGCAAGGTCGACCGCAGTTACGCGGTCCCGGCGGGCGATGTAGAGACGCTCGCTTGCTGCGTCCACGCTCAGCAGGTCCCAGCCGCCGTCCGCGCCTTTTATCTCCGCGGCGACCTTGTAGGCGGGCGCGGCGAAAGCTTCTGCCGAGACAAGGATGCAGGAAGCAAGGACGATCGACTTCAGCATTCGCAATCCCCTACCAAAAAGCCGACGCGTTTCGCGCAGCTCCGCCCCATGCTAGCGAAGTCGAGGGAGGAGAGTCATGAAACTTGCGTCATTTGCGGCGGCTGTCGCACTTATGCTTCCGACGGGGAGCCTCGCTGCCCCCGTACTTGCGCCACCGCCGCAACTCGGAGCTGCTGTCCAGCCCTTCATTCACATACCTGCGGGCCAGACGGCGATCCGTCATTTGCGGATCATCGATGGTACTGGCGTCCCACCTCTCGAAGATGCGACGCTGTTGATCGATGGTCCAAGGATCGTCGCCATACTTGCCGCAGGAGCAGCGGTGCCGTCCAACTATCGAGTCCTCGACGGCACTGGTGAGACCGCGATGCCGGGAATCGTCGGCATGCACGACCACATGTTCTACATCGCTCGGCCCAACCTCGATGCAAGCGGGCACTCGGACGATCCGCTCGACATTCCGCAAATGACCTTCAGCGCCCCCAGGCTCTATCTTGCGAACGGCGTGACGACGATGCGGACGACGGGCAGCGTCGAACCGTACACCGATCTCAACGTCAAGGCGCAGATCGACGGCGGCAAGCTCATCGGCCCGCACATGGACGTCACCGCGCCTTATCTCGAGGGTCCGGGCAGTCCCTTCATCCAGATGCACCAGATCACATCGCCTGAGGATGCCCGTCGGACAGTCGCCTTCTGGGCGGAGCAGGGCGCGACGTCCTTCAAGGCCTACATGAATATCACGCGCGCCGAGCTAAAGGCCGCGATCGAGGAGGCTCATCGACGCCATCTCAAGATCACCGGCCACCTGTGCTCGGTCACCTATCCTGAAGCTGCAGCGCTCGGCATCGATGATCTCGAGCACGGCTTTTTCGTCAATACGCAGCTTGATCCTGGAAAGCAGCCGGACAAGTGCGTGATGACGACCGGCACTCCGACGCTGCAGGCGATGAAGCCGGGCGGCCCCGAAGCGAATGCGCTCATCAAACTTCTCGTCGATCACCATGTTGCACTCACATCGACCCTGCCGGTATTCGAACAGAGCCTCGCACTCCACGCGCCTCTCAACCCGCGTGCGATGGCTGTTCTCACTCCGCAGGCCCGCGAGGATTATCTTTATCTGCGCAACCTTGCCGCAATCCGGGGTTCGACGGCGAGGGGCCAGGCGTTCGCCGAGGCCTACAGGAACGATCTCGGGCTCGAGCGCCAGTTTGTCGCTTCAGGAGGGCTCCTTCTTGCCGGACCCGATCCCACCGGAAACGGCGGAGTCATCCCGGGCTTCGGTGACCTTCGCGAGATCGAGCTTCTCGTCGAGGCGGGCTTCACGCCGATCGAGGCGATCCGCATCGCCACCCTCAATGGCGCGACCTTCCTCGGGCTCGAGGCCCGCATCGGGACGATCGCGCCCGGCAAGGATGCCGATCTGTTCATTGTCGGCGGCAATCCCGCCGCGAACATCGCGGACATCGAAAAGGTGATCCTCGTGTTCAAGGATGGCGTTGGCTATGACAGCGCAAAGCTCATCGACAGCGTACGCGGACGCTACGGTCGCTACTAAGGCCGCGCGCGCTTGTAGAGCTTCACGACCTTCTCGACCGGGAGCTGGTCGATGTGGCGTCCATTGCCGTCCATGGATGTTGCCTTGAACAGAGAGTTGATGGCTGCCTCCTCGGCGGCCTCGACCGCAGCTTCGAACAGCGGCGACATCTGTTCATTGGGAATATCGAGGATGGCGCTTGGTCGCCCACGCCGTTCGGGCGTTCGGCGGACGTCGAGACTGGTCGAGAAGGCGACCGAATATTCGCCCGAGCCGTTGGTCATCGGCGAGCCTGTACGTGCAATCCCCAGAAGGCCCCGGTGCGCGAGCCGTTCGAGATTGCGGTCCGAAAGTGGAGCGTCCGTAGCAACGACGACGATGACGGACCCATCTGCGCTTGCCTTGGAGAGTTCGTCCTTGAGATAATATTGGCCGAGCGCCTGACCCACCGGAACTCCGCCGACCTGGAGGACGCCCCCGTAATTCGTCTGCACCAGAACGCCGACGGTCCAACCGCCGAGGTTCGACGGGAGTTTGCGCGAACTGGTCCCGATCCCGCCTTTCCAGCTGAAGCAGATCGTTCCCGTGCCGGCGCCGACCGCGCCTTCCTCGACCGGTCCCTCACGAGCTTTTTCGATGGCCGCGAGAGCGTCGCCTGGCCGCACTCGTCTGCTCCGGATGTCATTGAGGGTGCCGTCGTTGGTCTCACCAACGATGGCGTTGACCGAGCGGACGTCCTCATTGCCGCGCTGCTTCAACGTCCATTCGATGATGCCGGCGGCAGCTTCCGGCACATTAAGCGTGTTCGTGAGCACGATCGGCGTCTCGATCTCGCCGAGTTCCCTGATCTGCGTCGAGCCCATGAACTTGCCATAAGCGTTGCCCACCGCGAATCCCGCCGGCACCTTG
>DATMHD010000012.1:0-3932 GCA_035555075.1 Sphingomicrobium sp.
CATGCTGGCCTCCAAGACCCGGAGGCCGGATGTTAGCATCGATCAAGAATCCAAACAAAGATTCGAAGCCAGCAACGATGCTCAGTCGCTCGTTTGCACCCCAGGATTGTTGCTGAACGAAGGACAGGCGTTGCGGGAGATTCGCCGCAAGCGGACGGGGTAGTTCTGTAATGGGCCCTAGTGTCAAGCTGTCCCGGTTTGTCTTCCGCTGGTTACTTGCTTCTGTCCCGTGGTCAGCGAGGTGTTGTCACATCATACGGTCAGAGGAAGCGGCGAGCCCTCAGTAAACTCGCTATGGATCGTCGCCAAAAGCCGCGCCGGCGGAGCGGCTGCTATTAGTCCATTCGTGTTTAGCGCGCTTTTCGATCCTGCCGAGCCAGAGAAGCAAAGAGGGAACGACAATGAGTTCCATCAGGAAGGCGAGGCGGTTAGCCCCCGTCGGGGCGCCGCGCTCGACGGCGTTGAGAATCCGCCCGAGGCCTCCCAGGATCACGATGAAGCTCAAGGCCCGATGAAGACCGGCGCGGCGATCAAGATCGGCGACGCAGGCTGCGAAGCAAAGGCCGATCCCGAGCAGCAGGCCGGACAAATAGCGAAAATGGCTCTCAAGATCGGGACCGGCGACAGCGACGCCGTGAAGCATCGTCGGGCCGATCAGAACGCCTGCCGCTCCTGCGGCAACGGGAACGATTGATGCGAACAGGACTATAGCCTGGAACAGTCGGCGCTCAGTCACCGCCTTGGCCCCACGGCGGGTCAGCTCGGCCGGAACGTCAGTGCAAGACCGTTCATGCAGTAGCGAAGGCCGGTTGGCTGCGGTCCGTCGTTGAACACGTGGCCAAGATGACCTCCGCAGCGCGCGCACAATATCTCGGTTCGCTCATTGCCGAGACTCCGGTCGGGACGTGCAATCGTGCTTCCGGCAAGCACCTTCCAGAAACTTGGCCACCCGGTCCCGCTCTCGAACTTGGTCGAGGACAGGAAGAGGGGTTGGCCACAGCCGGCGCAATTGAAAATGCCTTTGCGGTGCTCCTTGAGTAACGGGCTAGTGAATGCCAGTTCCGTCCCGGCTTCGCGCAGGATGTGATAGCGCTGGGGCCCGAGCAGGCGTCTCCACTCGGAAGGCGAATGAGTGACCGGGAAGCGAGCCCGGGCGGCGGATCCCGGGTCGCCGAACAGAATCAATCCGGCCGCAGTTGCCGTGCACAACCTGACAAAATCCCTGCGCGCGAGCCTGTGGGAGCTCATGACTTCCTCGCTTTCGAATGATCGCGAATTAGATACGCGCGGAAATGACGGCGGATGCAGTTGCTCAGGCGCGGGTGAGTGCTCCAGAAGCAATGACAGGCCCGGTCGGAGCTCCCGTCGGCGAGCCTCCGCGCGGCTCAACCGAAATGGCGATCGTCGCTCCTTGCTGAAGCAGGATCGCGAGCGCATCGGCAAGCTGCATGTGCATCTGCTTGCTTTCCGGCATTGTCCCAAGCGACTTTGGCTTGCCGCCAGCCGGAATGACCCAGAGCTCGTTCGAATGATCGGGATCAATGGCCATGTCGCCGGGTACGGCTAGGACCAGCTGTCTTGCCGCCGGATCCCAGCTTGCAACGACCTTCATTGATCCCTGGCTTTCCAGCATCGCGACCATCGGCGCGCTGACCACTTGAGCGGGCTCATGGACAACCTGGATCCACCTTGTTCGCGGTTCGAATGCGAGCAGGAGCGCAAGACAGGCGGCGATCGCGGTCATCCCGCCGGCAAACGATTTCCAGATGAATAGGCGACGCTGGAGCGAAACCGCATTGTCGTTGGCTGCGCGCTGGGGAACAAGCTGGGTTTCGATGCGATCCCAAAGACCAGGCGGCGGCTCAATTGCATCGGCCTGGGAAATTAGCGGCGCGAGCCGGCCTCTCCAGCGCGCCACTTCGTGGGCGAACTCCGGATCAGCGACAAGGCGCTCGCGAGCAAGGCGCTGCTCGTCGCCGGTGAGCAGCCCAAGGGCAAATTCGCCCGCTTCCGTCTCGGGAGTTGAGCTGTCGTCGCTCATTGCTCGAGGCACCCTCTAAGCTTCAATAGTCCCCGCCGGATCCAGCTTTTCATCGTCGGAAGCGGCACTCCCTCCCGTTCGGCGAGTTGCGGGTAGGTGGCACCATCGAGGAAGGCGGAGCGAATAGCTGTCCGGGCGCGAGACTCCAGCTCCTCAAGGCAGCGGCGCAGACGGGAGATGTCCTCTTTCGTTTCGAGTACGTCGAACGAGGATGGACCATTGTCGGGAGTGTCCGTTGCCGCCTCCAGGCCTTCGGCTGGAATCCGGCGCGCGCGCAGTCGGTCGATCGAACGATTGCGCGCAATCGTCGCCAACCAGGTAATCGGGCTCGAACGAGAAGCGTCGAAAGATGCCGCCTTGCGCCAAACCGACAAATAGACTTCCTGAAGCACGTCCTGTGCCTCTGCCTCGTCCTGCAACAGCCGCAGACAAATGCCATAAAGCTTTGCCGACGTGCTTTCATAAATCGATTTCAAAGCGGCTTTGTCAGCGCCCGCTGCCCGCTCAAGCAGACGTGCGAGCTCGCCGGGTCTCGATTCTTGCTGAGTGACGCCGGTGACCGTGTCCATTGCCGCATTCATGCCGGACTGACGGTCGACTTGGAAGTCACAGCCGGCGAAACCGTCGCGAAGGATTCTGTTCCAATCAAGCGGCAGTTTCGCCGGGCGGCATCCGGCCGAGGGAGGGCGCCGGATGCAGGCATCAGGGTCAGGGCATCAGGACGGCGTCGACGACATGAATGACGCCGTTCGACTGCATGACGTTCGGAATGGTGATCCGGGCCTTGCCACCCTTGGCGTCAATGACCCACCATGACCCGCCACTCTTGCGAAACATGAGGCTCTCGCCTTCCACTGTCTTGAGGCTCGCTTCGCCATGGTGAGTCATCGCCATGGTGGCGATCTGCTGCGCGGTGATCCTGCCCGGCACCACATGATAGGTAAGAACCTTCGTCAACATGGCCTTGTTCTGAGGTTTCAGGAGCATGTCGACAGTGCCCGCCGGCAGCTTGGCGAAAGCTGCGTTGGTCGGCGCGAACACTGTGAACGGGCCCGGACCCGACAGCGTGTCGACGAGGCCCGCGGCCTTCACCGCGGCCACGAGTGTCGTGTGATCCTTTGAGTTGATCGCATTTTGGATGATATTCTTCGTCGGATACATTGCCGCGCCGCCGACCATCGGATTGCGCGCGCCAGCAGGCGAGGCGATCGCAAGAGCCGATCCGCAGGCGAGAACGATCGTGAGATTGAATTTTCGCATTATTTCCTCCGTCGAGCATTTGCTGCTCCAACAGAGTTACGGAATGACGAGCACTTCGGATGCGCGAGGCCGCTTGGATTTAGTTTGCAAATGACTTTTGATCGAACGGCAGCTCTCGCCGACAATCACCCGAAAACACCCGTCCGCTTCTTACCTCGCGGGGCGTCGAAAGGTCTGCGCGTTGCTCGCGTGGTCCAGTAGAGATTGAGCAGGCCTCCGGACCGTCGTGAAACGCTGAACCAGCATGCGCAATGACCTGGAGGAGCCAACCAAGGACCATTCCAATCGCGCAGAGAAGTGGAAGCGCGGCTGCCCAGACCAGCGACAGGTTCAAGATTGCGGTACCGACGGATGAAGCTGGGCAACCAGCAACTCGACGCGGCGACCAGCTGCGTGAGTTGGCCGGCCGAATGTTGAATCTGTCCGAAAGCCAATTAGGCTGCCCGTTTCCACGAACGACAAAGCGCCCTAGGTACGACAGTCATCGGTTATCTACTTATCAAAGCCTTGCATGTTCTTAGCGCGACGGTCCTGTTCGGGACTGGCTTGGGCATCGCGTTTTTCTTTTGGTCTTCGCGCCGATCAGATAATCACGCGCGCTTGTTTGCAGCCCGGACGACGGTGCGTGCAG
>DATMHD010000013.1:0-2850 GCA_035555075.1 Sphingomicrobium sp.
GAAGTCGCTCGGCAGCTTAATGGGAGACCACGCAAAACGCTTGGCTTTGAAACTCCGGCGGAGCGTTTTGCAGCATGTGTTGCAACGACCGACTGAAATCGCACTTGAATTCGGCCCTTGTGGCGGGGTCCTCGCGGCTCACCAGGCGGCCTCGTAGAGCCGCTGCGCATCGCTTTCGCTGATTGGGCACGGATTGTTCACGAGGAGACGCGTCTGCTTCATCGCTTCCCTCGCCAGGACCGGCGCTTCCTCGAATGCGATGCCATGGTCGCGAAGGCGAAGGGGAAGCCCGCTCCGCTTTGCAAGCCCGTCGAGCCGCTCGATGAGGAGCGCCGCCTTCGCCTGCGTCCCCAATTCCTCGCAGGCGGGCTCGACGATCTCGGCAAGGGCAGCATAATCATTGCGCGCAGCCTCGAGATTATGCGCAAGTACGTGCCGGAGCATGAGGGCATTGGTGAGGCCGTGCGGGAGATGATGAAGGCCGCCCAGGGGATAAGCGAGCGCATGGACACCGGCGACCGGCGCATTTGAAAAGGCAAGCCCCGCAAGATGAGCGCCAAGGAGCATGGCGGAACGGGCTTCAAGGTCCTGAGGCTTTTCGATCACCTTCAGGAGATTGCCGGTGAGGAGCCGGAGCGCTTCGCGCGCAAGCGCATCCGACAAGGGGTTCTTGAGCCTCGCGGAAGTATAGGCTTCGACCGCATGGACGATGGCATCGATCCCGGTTGCAGCAGTTACGCTGGCGGGAAGCTTGAGCGTCAGCTCGGGATCAAGGACCGCCCAGTCGGCGATAAGGGGCGCTGAATTCACCGCAAGCTTCACGCCGCCTTCGCATGTGATGACGGAAATGGGTGTTGCTTCCGAGCCGGTGCCGGCAGTCGTCGGCACGAGCGCCAGCGGCAGCCGCTTCCCCACCGCCACGTCGACGCCCCAGATCTCGTCGAGTTCATCGCCCGAGCCAAGAAGGTAGGCCGCGAGCTTTGCGACATCCATCGGGCTCCCGCCGCCGACAGCGACGACCGAGCTCGCGCCGAGGCTGCGGCCCGCCTCGACCGCCAATAGCAAGGTCCCCTTGGAGGGATCGGCTTCGACCTCATCGAAGATCTCGAGCTCGCGTGTCGCACCGATCGCATCGCGATAGGCATCGACATGGCCGATCCGGACAAGCTCCCTGTCGGTGACGAGAAGGCACGGGCCCGGTGGAAGTTTCGAAGCGAGGGCATCGGCCTGCTCGCGGCCGCTCAGCAGTCTTGGGCCTGGATTGAACGTGAACGGCCGCATCGGCCGACTAGTTAGACGCTCTGCCCGCCAAGTCCACGCTCGAGGCGTCCCATGAGCGCCCGTGCAGGGCTCTGCGGCGCATCGACCTCGAGGCCGCCCTCGTCGAGGCGCTTCACGCGCGCATAAAGGTCGGCGCTCGCGTTGATGAGCTTCCTGGCCGATGGTGGAAGCGTATCGACGACCGCGGGATCACTCTCCTGCGCATTGCCAAGGCGCCGCTCGGGGCGCTGCCCGTCGCGCGCCGGGATCTCGCCCGTCTCGATCGCCCGCTGCGTCAGGAGCCAGGCGACGATGTGCATGACCCTCGTCGTCACTTTCAATGATTCGCAGGCAAAGCCGACGCGCGCGAACGGCTTCAGGGTCGAGCGCTCCTCGCGTCCCGCATCATCGAAATAGGACCGCGCTTCATCCGCAAGCAGCATCGCTTCGGTATAAAGCGAGTCGATCAGGCGCGACGTGATGCGCACCTGCGGCTGCGGCATATCCGATTCGTCCATGATCATTGACACTGCCATTCTTTATGCGGGCGGCAAAACGCCCGATCAATCCAGGAGGGACCTGCATCATGCCCCTTTGTCTCCGATCGGGACAGGTCCCCTTCAAGCAATGATGTCGGGAACGCTCGAGTCGATCATCTGCTGGATCTTGTCCTTCAGGAGGAGCTTTCGGCGCTTGAGACGCGCGAGCTCCAGCTGGTCCCCGGTCGGCTCTGAAGCGAGAAGCCGGATCTCCTCGTCCAATTGCCGGTGCTCGGCCTTCAGTGCATCGAGCGTGGGCGGCGGCTGATCGTCGTTCATCAGCTTGCTATCTAGCCCATCCGGCCTGTTGCCGGAACCTCATCTACGTTCACGATGAGCAGCGCTTGGTGGCCGTCAAGCCGTGAGATCCATCAAGACAATCGCAGTGATTCGTGGTTTATTACGCGATGGTGACACGCTGACCGAAAGGAACCGCACCAATGGACAAGGCAATGGTCGAGGAACTTGAGTCGAAGCATGCAGCTCTTCACGCCCTCATCGAGGAAGAAGAGCATCGAACCCACCCCGACGAAGACCTTCTCCACCGCTTGAAGAAAGAGAAGCTCAAACTGAAGGACGAAATGGCCGGCCACCTCACACACTGAGGCGGCCTTTTTTATGCGCGGCGATTGACGTGCACCTGGAGGTCAGCAGGCTGACCGGCAACGTCAATCTCGCCGCGCTGGAGCTTTCCTCAATCGTCCCTTGAAACGCGCTCGATGCGCTCGTGACGCTCCTGCGCTTCCAACGTCATCGTTGCGATCGGACGGGCCTCGAGGCGCCCGAGCGTGATCGGCTCGCCGGTCACTTCGCAATAGCCATATTCGCCCTCGTAGAGACGGCGGATCGCGCATTCGATCTTGGAAATGAGCTTGCGCTGGCGGTCGCGGGTCCGAAGCTCGATCGACCAGTCGGTCTCGCTCGAGGCGCGATCGGCAAGGTCGGGCTCACGGAGCGAGTCCACCTGGAGCTGCGCCATGGTCTGACGCGATTCCTCGATGATGTCCTCTTTCCACGCCTTCAACTTGCGAAGGAAATAGGCGCGGTGCTT
>DATMHD010000014.1:0-8077 GCA_035555075.1 Sphingomicrobium sp.
ACATGGAGCCCCTGACTGCGGACAATTACGAAGGGCGCTACATCTATTACGGAATCCGCGAGTTCGGCATGGCGGCAGCAATGAACGGCATGGCGCTTCACGGCGGCGTCATCCCTTATGGCGGCACGTTCCTTGTCTTCACCGATTATGCCCGGCCGGCGATCCGCCTGTCCGCGCTCCAGCAGGCCCGGGTCATCTATGTCATGACCCATGATTCGATCGGCCTTGGCGAGGATGGACCTACCCATCAGCCGATCGAGCATCTCCAGAGCCTACGGGCGATGCCGCAGATCGATGTCTACCGGCCGGCCGACGCGGTCGAGACGGCCGAATGCTGGGCCCTTGCGCTAACGAGCGACAAGCCGGCCATCCTTGCACTCACGAGGCAGAATCTTGCGCCTTTGAGAACCGCGCAAGCGGATGAAAACCGCAGTGCCCGCGGCGCATACCGGCTCAAGGCGGCGCAGAACCCGCGCAAGGTGATCATTCTTGCGACGGGCTCCGAAGTCGAAATCGGTCTTGCTGCAGCCGAGCGTCTTGAAGCGCAGGGCATTGGCACCGACGTGGTTTCCATGCCCTGCACCGAGCGCTTCGATGCCCAGCCCCGGGATTATCGCGAAGACATTCTGCCCGACGTCAGCAATCGCGAGGTGCTGCGGGTCTCGATCGAAGCCGGGTCAACCTACGGCTGGGAACGATATGTCGGACTTCACGGACTGAAGATCGGGATCGACCGGTTCGGTGTGTCGGCTCCTGCGACTGACGCCTACGACTATTTCGGGCTCACCCCCGAAAAGGTCGCAACCCGCATCAACGACTTCATGAAACAGCGAGGAATTCAATGACCAACGTCGCCATCAACGGATTCGGCCGCATCGGCCGCCTTGTCGCGCGCGCGATCCTGGAACGACCCGATTGCGGACTGAACCTCGTCAGCGTGAATGACCTCGCAGACGCCAAGTCCAACGCCTGGCTCTTCAAGCATGACAGCGTTCACGGGAAGTTTCCAGGCGAGGTCGCTGCAGAGGGCAATGACATCGTCGTCAATGGCAAGCGCATCCACGTCACTGCCGAAAAGGATCCTGCGAAGCTGCCGCATCGCGAACAGGGCGTCGAGCTTGTGCTTGAATGCACCGGTTTCTTCACCGACCGCGAAAGCGCTCAGAAGCATATCGATGCAGGAGCCAAACGGGTCCTGATCTCGGCGCCCGCCAAGGGCGTTGATCTGACGGTTGTCTACGGAGTGAACGAGGACAAGCTGAAGGCCGGGGACACCATCGTTTCCAACGCGTCCTGCACCACCAACTGCCTTGCTCCGGTGGCGAAGGTACTGAATGACGCCCTGGGGATCGAGCGGGGACTGATGACGACGGTCCATGCCTACACGAATGACCAGAAGATCCTTGACCAGATCCACAAGGACCTGCGCCGCGCCCGCGCCGCTGCAATGTCGATGATCCCGACAACCACCGGTGCTGCCCGGGCCGTTGGCGAGGTGCTGCCGGAGCTCAAGGGCAAACTCGACGGTTCGGCAATCCGCGTCCCGGTTCCGGACGTCAGCCTCGTCGACCTCACCTTCACGCCCAAGCGCGACACGACGCGCGAGGAGGTCAACCGGATTCTCAAGACGGCGTCGGAAACCGACCGCCTGAAGGGAATCCTCGACTATACCGACGAGCCGGTGGTTTCGATCGACCTCATGCACACGCCGGCAAGCTCGACGGTGGACAGCCTGGAGACGACGGTCCTTGAAGGGAAGCTGGTTCGCGTTGTCAGCTGGTACGACAATGAATGGGGCTTTTCGAACCGGATGGTCGATACCGCCTGCGCGATGGCAAGGCTCGGTTGACCTCGATGCTGCCAACAAGGTCTGTTCATCCTCAAGCCGCATCTGTCGAGGCTTCCCGTCGTGCCTAGGTTCAAGACGCTCGATGATCTGCCCGAGGACCTGACCGGCAAGAAGGTCCTCGTCCGCGTCGATCTCAACGTCCCGATGGACGGGGCGAAGGTCACCGACGACACGCGGCTTCGGGCAATGCTGCCGACGACGCTCGAACTTAGCGATCGCGGCGCGATCGTCCTGCTTCTGTCGCATTTCGGGCGACCCAAGGGCGAGAAGCGCCCGGACATGTCGACTGCCCAGCTGGTCCTCCCCGTGCACCGGCTCGCCGGGCGCTCGGTACGCTTCATCGAGGATTGCGAGGGGCCGGAAGCCGAGCGCGCGATCTCGACCATGCTCCCGGGCAATATCGGCATCCTCGAGAACAGCCGATTCCACGCTGGCGAGGAAAAGAACGATCCGGCTCTTGCCAGGGGAATGGCAGCGCTCGGCGATTATTACGTGGACGACGCCTTTTCGGCCGCCCACCGCGCGCATGCGTCGACCGAGGGGATCAGCCACTATCTCCCGAGCTTCGCCGGCCGCGCGATGGAAGCGGAGCTCAACGCTCTCGAGCGAGCTCTTGGCAATCCTGAACGTCCTGTCGCGGCAGTGGTCGGAGGGGCCAAGGTCTCGACCAAGCTCGCGGTGCTCGGGCACCTGGTCGACAAGGTCGATCATCTGATCATCGGCGGCGGAATGGCCAATACCTTCCTTGCAGCACGCGGGATCGATGTTGGCAGGTCCCTTTGCGAACACGAGCTTGAGGGGGAGGCGAACGCCATTTTCGATCGCGCGGACCGTGCTGGCTGCACCATTCATCTTCCCTATGACGTCGTGGTTGCGAAGGAGCTTGCGCCCAACCCGCCGAGCCTTCGAACCTGCAATGTGCACGAGGTGCAGCCTGACGAGATGATCCTCGATATCGGTCCTGCCCCGCTCGAAGCCCTCGGCGACGTTCTCAAAACGTGCCGGACTCTCGTCTGGAACGGACCCCTCGGGGCCTTTGAAATTCCGCCCTTCGACGCTGCAACCGTTGCTCTTGCAAAGACCGCAGCAGCGCTGACGAAGGAAGGCTCGCTGGTTTCGGTCGCGGGCGGAGGCGACACGGTCGCAGCGCTCAACCATGCCGGTGTGGCAAAGGATTTCAGCTTCGTTTCGACCGCGGGCGGAGCATTTCTCGAAAGGATGGAAGGGCGTACGCTGCCTGGTGTCGCCGCCCTCGAACAGCAGCAGCAGGGACACGAACATGAACCAATCTGAGATGAGCGCACGGATCGAAGGTGGAGACGGGTTTATCGCCGCTCTCGACCAGTCGGGCGGATCTACTCCAAAGGCGCTGAAGGGCTATGGTATCGAGGAAGGTGCCTGGGAGAGCGATGAGGAGATGTTCGACCTCATCCACCAGATGCGCTCGCGCATCATCACCTCGCCCTGTTTTGGCGGCGGAAAGGTGATCGGCGCAATCCTCTTCGAGCGCACGATGGACGGCAAGGTGGCGGGTAAACCGACACCGGAGGCGCTGATCGACCAGGGCGTCATTCCCTTCATCAAGATCGACAAGGGCCTCGAGGCAGAAGCCGACGGGGTCCAGCTGATGAAGCCCATGCCGGACCTTGAAGCGCTTCTGACCCGCGCAAGGTCGCTCGGCGTCTTCGGGACCAAGGAGCGATCGGTCATCAACCTTGCGAACTCCGCCGGGATCGCTGCAGTCGTAAGGCAGCAGTTCGAGGTTGCGCGTCGGGTGCTCGCCAGCGGCCTCGTTCCGATCATCGAGCCCGAGGTCAACATCAGGAGTCCCGAAAGGGATGCTGCAGACCGGATCCTTCTCGAGGAGATCCTCAAGAACCTCGACGGGGTTCCGGATGGCGAGCGGGTCATGCTGAAGCTGTCAATCCCGGCGAGCGCGGGCCTTTTTCAGCCGCTTGTCGAGCATCCCAAGGTGCTTCGCGTCGTGGCGCTCTCTGGTGGCTTCAGCCGTGAGGAAGCGTGCCGGGAGCTCGCCCGGAACCCCGGCATGATCGCGAGCTTCAGCCGCGCGCTGCTGTCGGACCTGCGCCACCAGCAAAGCGACGAGGAGTTCGACGCAACGCTCGGCCGCGCGATTGACGAGATCTACGAGGCTTCTGTCTCGGAGGTCCGCGCCTGACCTTGGACGAGCCCGACTTTGATCCCATCGAGTTTCCCCGGCCCGAGCGGTCCCAGCCAGCAAAGCTCTACCTGATCAGCCCCCAGCTGGTCGGAGGCGTCTTCGGCGACGATCTGAAACGGGCGCTGGAGCCCGGCATCGCGGCCGCTTTCCAGCTTCGGGTGAAGGATGTGGGCGAGCATGAGCTCGCTCGGCTCGCGGAGCCGTTGCAGCGCATCTGCGCGGACGCCGACGTCGCCTTCATCGTCAACGACAGCATGGCGCTTGCAAAGCGTCTCGGGGCCGACGGCGTGCACCTTGGGCAGAGCGACGGGGATGTTGCCGAAGCGCGGGCACTCCTTGGGCCCTCGGCGCAGATCGGGAAGACCTGTCACGACAGCCGCCACCTCGCGATGGAGGCAGGAGAAGCGGGCGCGGATTACGTCGCTTTTGGCGCCTTCTATCCAACTTCTACCAAGCCGTCGGACTATCGGCCGGGGCCATCCATTCTCAGCTGGTGGTCGACGTTGTTCGAGATCCCCTGCGTCGCAATCGGAGGGATCACGCCTGAAAACGCAGCTCCCCTCGTTGCTTCAGGCGCCGATTTCCTCGCGGTCTGCCAGGCGATCTGGGGGAAAGAGGACAAGGCCGACGCCGTCCGCGCTTTCGAGCCGATCCTTGGCTAGACGAACTGCCGCTCCCGGTACCATTTGGTGACGATATATTTCGTGCCGCGTTCAACCGGCATGCCCTCGTGGAGAGTCCAGGGGTTCGGGCTGCCGTCGAGCGCCATGTTGTTCCAGATGAGGATGCGGCCGAGTTTTGGCTCGATCTCGAAATCGAGCAGCTTGAACCTTGTCGCGCCGCCTGGTTCGGGTTCGTTGAGATAGATGATGGCTGTCCACGTCCGCTGGCCGCCGTGGGGCTCATATTCCGCCCAATAGGGTTGGTCGATGTAGAAGAAGTCCGCGTGCTCGCGGAAACGCTGTCCTTCTTCATAGCGCTGGCCCTGGAGCGGCTCGCCGCAGGCTCCGTCCATTCCAAGCAGGCTCGAAATTCGCATCTCGACGCCGGCAATCAGAGGATCGTGCGTGTTCAGGTTGCAGCTGTAGCTGGTGCGCACACCCTCATGTTTCTCTTTCTCATAGAGGGGTGATGGATAGCTTCCCTCGTCGATCTTCGCGCACACGAGCCCTGCGGCGTCGGCTGACAGGAATCCGTCGCCGACATAAAGCTGCACGGGCTGGTCGGGGCTCCAGCAGAGCTTCCACAGCCGCCGCGTTGCGTCGAGATTGCCGGCGATGCGCCTTCCGATCCCGGCACGAAGGTCGGATCGCTGCTGTGCGAAGGGGGTAGGCCCTTCGTAATAAGATGGCTGTTCGGCGTCGGCCATGCCCGGCGCAATCTGCTCGATATTTCGGGAAATTGCCAATCAGCGGTGCATCTGGCCGATCATCGACTTCAGTGTCCGCGCATCCTCGATTGCATGACCGTGGATGTCATTGTTGAAGTAGCACCAGACGCTTCGTCCCTGACGGGCCTGGTCGAGGCACCAGTCGGTCCATTCGAGTAGAGCTTCGTCGGGGTAGCGGCCCCAATATTTCCCGCCCGCACCATGGAACCGCACATAGGCGGTACGACCACAAGCCCAGCGTGGCGACACGAGGCCCTTGAGATCATGGGCTACGATCCCGACCCCGTAGCGGTCGAGGAGGGCGCGGACCTCCTCATCGTACCAGCTCGAGTGGCGGAACTCGACGACTTGCTCGAGATCCGATGGAAGGTTCGAGAGGAAATCGTCGAGGCGTTCGAGGTTCTTCTGAAGGCTTGGGGGAAGCTGGTAGAGGAGGGGCCCAAGTTTTTTGTCCAGCAACCTTGCGAGCATGACGAACCGGTCGACCTCGGCCTTGCAGTCGAGGAGCTTCTTCATGTGGGTGATGAAGCGATTGACCTTCACTGCGTAATGGAAGTCCGAAGGTGCCCTGGAGCGCCAGCCCTCGAAGGTGGAGCTGAGGGGCAGCCTGTAGAAGCTCGCATTGATTTCGACCGTGTCGAACTCCTCCGCATAGCGCTCGAACCAGCGCTTCTGGGGAAGCCCGTCGGGATAGAATGTCCCGCGCCAATGCTTGTAGACCCAGCCTGAGCAGCCGACGTGAATTTTGGAAACAGTTGTTTCTTGCATCGTTGCAACTCAACCGCGGTCACCAGTGGAGAGTTGCGAACTCATGCTCAGGGTCATCGGAACGGCGCTCCTGACGGCGACCGTCACGAGCATTTTCTGGATCTGGTTCTACAGCACCGCTCCGCAGCCGGCGCCGCAGGTTGCGCGGAGCGGACCCGTCGTCACCGTCAAGCCGCAGAATGCGCCGCCCGTCGTCGTTGCCGAGCAGGTGAAGGTCGCCCCCTCCGGCCTTGCCCTCCCGGTTGTCGGCGTCGAGCCCGGCGAGCTCACCGACACCTTCGATGCCGCACGTGCGGCCGGGAGACGCCATGACGCCATCGACATCATGGCCGCCGAGGGGACGCCCGTCATCGCCGCGGCCGACGGGACCATCGAGAAGCTGTTCAACAGCGTTCGCGGAGGTCTTACGGTCTATGAGCGTTCGCCTGACCAGAAGTGGGAATATTATTATGCCCACCTGTCGAGTTATGCGCCCGGGCTTCATGAAGGCCAGCAGGTGAAACGCGGACAGGTCATTGCGCGGGTCGGGCATACCGGAGATGCGAGCGCGGCCGCTCCCCACCTCCATTTCGCGATCAACACGATGGCCCCGGGCGAGCGCTGGTGGAACGGAACGCCGATCAATCCTTACCCGCTGCTTGCCGGGAAAAAGGCCAGCGGCTAGAGGCGCCGATCATCTGCCGGGCCGAGCGGGCCGGCGGTACGGCTCTTTCCATTCAGTTTAGCAGGCAAGGCGATCCATGAAGATCAGCGGCGTGGACATCCGTCCCGGCAACATCATCGAATATGAGGGCGGCATCTGGCGCGCCGTGAAGATCCAGCACACCCAGCCCGGGAAGGGCGGCGCCTACATGCAGGTCGAGATGAAGAATCTCATCGACGGCCGGAAGACGAACGTCCGGTTCCGGTCGGCAGAGACCGTCGAACGGGTTCGCCTCGACACCAAGGACTATCAGTATCTCTACCATGACGGCGACATGCTCGTGTTCATGGACAAGGACACCTACGAGCAGGTCTCCCTGCCGGAGGACCTTCTCGGAGACGCCGCCGAGTTCCTCCAGGACGGAATGGACGTGGTGATGGAGCTCTACAATGAGCGCCCGATCAGCGTCCAGTTGCCCGAGCAGGTCGAAGCGACCATCGTCGAGGCCGATGCGGTCGTAAAGGGCCAGACAGCGTCCTCCAGCTACAAGCCCGCGGTTCTCGACAATGGCGTTCGAGTGATGGTCCCACCGCATATCACCAGCGGAACCCGCATCGTCGTCGACGTTTACAATCGCGAATACGTTCGCCGCGCCGACTAGGCAGAAGTTAAGTGGTCGCCCATTCAGGTCTCATCACCGTCATGCAGCGCGCTGCCCGCAAGGCGGCGCCACGGCTTCGCCGAGACTTCGGAGAGGTCGAGCAGCTCCAGGTGAGCCGCAAGGGTCCCGGAGATTTCGTCTCGATGGCCGACAAAAGGGCGGAGCAGACAATCGTCGAGGAGCTGCGGAACGCCCGGCCCGACTGGGGAATGCTGCTTGAGGAAGGCGGCGAGATCCAGGGAAACCCGGAAAAGCCGCGCTGGATCGTCGATCCCCTCGACGGGACGACAAACTTCCTCCACGGCGTGCCTCACTTCTCCATCTCGATCGCCGTTGAGGAGAGAAAGCCCGGCGGCGGGAGCGAGATCACGCAAGGGCTGGTCTACCAGCCGCTCACCGACGAGAGCTTCTGGGCGGAGAAAGGGAGGGGCGCGTGGCTGCAGGACGCCCGCCTTCGGGTTTCGGCGCGTCGTGATCTTGCCGAAACCCTGATCGGCACCGGAATTCCCTTCCTTGGACGCGGCGACATTCCGCAATGGGCAAAGATCTACTCGGCAGTCGCGCCCCACGTCGCCGGGATACGG
>DATMHD010000015.1:0-2942 GCA_035555075.1 Sphingomicrobium sp.
AAGGATTGCTCGGCGAAGCATTGCAGCAGGGCCTTATCGGCGATGCCGCGCTTGCAACCAACGAAGGCCAGGCCGAGGCTTTCTGGAAGCTCCGCGACTCCATTTCTGAAGCCGAGCGGGCCGAGGGCCAGACACTCGCGCACGACATCTCCGTTGCAGTGGACAGAATGCCCGCTTTCATCACCCACGCTGTGGCCAAGGTTGAGGCGACCTTTCCGGGTGTGGTTGCAAGCGGCTTCGGTCACCTTGGTGACGGCAACATCCACTTTCACGTCCGGGCCGGCAATCACGCTGCTCCCGACTGGTATGCAACCGAAGGAGAGAAGATCACCCGCTTCGTTGACGATCTTGTGACCGAGGCGGGGGGATCCATCTCGGCGGAACATGGGATCGGGCAACTCAAGCGGGCGGAATTCGGACGGCTTGCTCCGCCTGCGCGCATTCACGCTCTTCGCGCGATCAAGCATGCCCTCGACCCCTTGGGAATCATGAACCCGGGAAAGCTCGTCCCCTAGCGTGCAGGTTCGGATCAATTTTGGCACGCGGGATCGTCATTCCAACAGGAAGAAGGATCACATGTCTCCTCCCTTTCCAAAGGCATCCGCAGCGGCCGCGAGGCGGTCCCGGTGAGCGTTCGCGGAAGCTGCCATTGCGGCAAGGTGAAGTTGGAAGTTCCCACAGAGCCGGAGTGGGTCGGGAGTTGCAACTGCTCCTTATGCCGCAAGCTCAGCTGGCTGGTTGCTTATTACCCACCTCATCAGGTGGTCGTGACTGGAGAAACTCGAGCGTATGTCTGGGGCGACCGGATGATCGGCATCCATCATTGCCCAAACTGCGGATGCGGAACTCACTGGGCTTCCCTTGGAGAGGATTTCGGGAAGATGGGTGTGAATGCGCGCCTCCTCGACGGCTTCTGCGCCGAGAAGGTTGAAGTCAGATTCCTCGACAATGCGGACACCTGAGGGAGCGAGAGGTTCGCTAGTGAGCGCCAGGTCGGCGGAGGATTTTGCATCGACTGTGGCGCGCCCGGCAGGATTCGAACCTGCGACCCCAAGCTTAGAAGGCTCGTGCTCTATCCATCTGAGCTACGGGCGCGTGCAGAGAGATGACTAGCCCGTTAGCGAAGGAAGCGGAACTGTATAGCTAGAGGATGTGCCGTGCTCCCCGGCGTTTTTTTGGTATCCTTCCTTCCTCGCCAGTGAACTTCCCGCGCGCCATCCGGCGCGCAAGTCGCATCGAATTGACGCGAGCCGCGACAGCGCTACGCGTCATTTGATGAAAGCCGAAGGGGAGGGTCTGAGGCATGTGGAGGCGAGGGCGCTGCATGGCGCCCAGTTTCGCTACTTCGATTTCGTCATGGTCGCGTTCGTCGTGGTGTTGCTCCTTTCCAATGTGATCGGCGCCGAGAAACGCTCTTTCGTCAACCTGCCAGTCGTCGGGCCGTGGCCGTTCGGCGCAGGGATTTTGTTCTTTCCCATCTCCTACGTCATCGATGACGTGCTGACCGAAGTTTACGGTTATGCGCGTGCACGCCGTGCAATCTGGGCGGGCTTCGTTGCCTTGGGCTTCATGGCCGTCATGGAATGGACGGTCGTCCATTTGCCGGCGGCGCAGGGCTGGACCGGACAGCCGGCATACGAACGCGTGTTCGGCTCTGGCTGGCGAATCATCATTGCCTCGCTCGCGGCGTTTTTCGTCGGAGATTTTCTGAACTCGGTCGTACTTGCGAAAATGAAGATCTGGACCAAGGGCAAGCACCTCTGGACCAGGACAATCGGCAGCACGATCGTGGGGGAAGGCGCCGACAGCCTCATTTTCTACCCGCTCGCGTTCTACGGCATGGCGGATTGGCCGCTAGGCGCTCTTGGAGCGGTCATGCTCAGCCAGTTCATCCTGAAAGTGAGCTGGGAGGTACTGCTGACGCCTGTCACATATTTCGTGGTGGGTTGGCTCAAGAAGCGCGAAGGCGTCGACGTCTATGACGTGGGCACGGATTTCACGCCCTTCACGACCACCTTCTAGGCGTTCACCGTTTCGAGCAGGCCTTCGAACAGGCGCCTGCCGTCGGTCCCGCCGTGGGCACGCTCGACCATCCTCTCGGGGTGCGGCATCAGGCCCAGGACGTTGCCGGCATCGTTGAGAATACCTGCGATGCTGCGCGCTGATCCGTTGCAGTCGCTAAGATAGCGAAATGCCACTCGTCCTTCACCTTCGAGACGATCGAGCGCTGCCTCATCCGCCTGGTAGTTACCGTCATGATGCGCGACTGGAAGGACGATTTGCTCACCCGAATCATACTGGGAGGTGAACAGGCTTTGGCTGTTCTCGACACGAAGTCCCACGTTGCGGCAGACAAAGCTCAAGCCGGCATTGCGCATCAGGGCCCCGGGAAGGAGCCCTGCCTCGGTCAGCACCTGGAAGCCGTTGCAGATGCCAAGGACAGGAATTCCACGCCCCGCGGCGTCGCTGACGGCGCGCATCACGGGCGAGCGCGCGGCCATCGCACCGGACCTTAGATAGTCGCCATAGGAAAAGCCGCCCGGCACGCCCACAAAGTCGGTTCCCGCCGGGAGATCCGTCTCCTGATGCCAGACCATCTCGGGCCTTCGGCCGGTAACGAGCTCCAGTGCGACGGCAAGGTCACGATCGCAATTGGAGCCAGGAAAAACGATTACGGCGCTCTTCATACGGTCTCCAGCCGCTCGATGCGGAAATTCTCGATGACCGTATTTGCGAGGAGCTTGCGGCACATGTCCTCGATGTCGCCGTCGCTGGTCCCATCCGCGAGATCGAGCTCGATCAACTTTCCTGCCCGGACGTCGTTCACTCCCGAAAAGCCGAGGCCTTCGAGGGCGTGGTGAATGGCCTTGCCCTGGGGGTCGAGTACCCCGTTCTTCAAAGTGATGAACACGCGCGCTTTCATGGGTTCGCCTAGCAATTGT
>DATMHD010000016.1:0-6065 GCA_035555075.1 Sphingomicrobium sp.
CTCCTTGGCCTCCACCGGAGCCCACGCTAATGAGGTCCCCATGCTGAAAGTTTCCCGGCCCTTTATCCTGCTGTTTGCCGCCGCCGCGGCGCTCCCGCTCGGCGCTTGCGCGCATGGCGGGAAGAACAAGGCGGATGCGGCCTATGTCGCTCGTGACGTGAGCTCGCTCTACGGCGCCGCCAAGCGGACGATGGACAATGGCGATTACGAGACGTCCGCCAAGTTGTTCGATGAGGTTGAGCGCCAGCATCCCTACTCGGTCTGGGCCCGCCGGGCGCAGCTGATGAGCGCCTTCAACTATTATCTCGCGCGCAAATATACCGACGCGATCAATTCGGCGCAGCGGTTCGTCACCATCCACCCCGGAAATGCCGAGGCGCCCTACGCGCAGTACCTCATCGGGATGAGCTATTATCAGCAGATCGATGACGTGACGCGCGACCAGACGACGACCCAGCAGGCGTCGGATGCGTTCGGCGAATTGATCCGCCGCTATCCGGATACGCGCTACGCCGCCGATGCACGCGTGAAGCTCGACCTCATCAAGGACCATCTCGCGGGCAAGGAGATGGAAATCGGACGCTTCTACCAGCGCTCCGGCCAGTGGCTTGCAGCGACCTACCGGTTCCGGAGCGTCGTCGACCAGTACCAGACCACGTCGCATACTCCCGAGGCGCTCGAGCGCCTGGTCGAAAGCTATCTTGCGCTCGGGGTTCCCGAGGAAGCGCAGAAGGTGGCTGCAGTACTTGGCCGCAACTACCCCGGGTCCTTCTGGTACAAGCAGTCGCTGCGGCTGCTCGGCCGCGAGAACCGGCAGGTCGACCGGCGGACGGCCTCGCGGAAGTGAACCGCAAGCGGGCGGACCTCACGTGCTGAGGCAGCTCGCCGTCAACAATATTGTCCTTGTCCAGCGGCTCGAGCTCGATTTCGAGCCTGGCCTTGGCGTGCTGACCGGCGAGACCGGCGCGGGCAAGTCGATCCTCCTCGATGCACTTGGACTGGCGCTCGGCGCACGCGCCGAGAGCTCGCTCGTGCGAGCAGGAGAAGACCAGGCCGCGGTTTCCGCCGAAATCGAGCTTCCAGAGGGCCATCCGGTCCTTGAAATGCTCGCGAGCCAGGGAATCGACCTCGACGCGGGCGAACCGCTGATCGTGCGGCGGACGGTGAAAAGCGATGGCGGAAGCCGCGCGTTCGTGGGCGGGACAAGCGTTCCCGCGGCCACCCTGCGCGACGTCGGAGCGCTCGCAGTCGAGATCCATGGCCAGCACGATGACCGGGGTTTGCTTAACCCGAGGGGCCACAGGGCGCTTCTCGATGCATTCGGCAAGCTCGACACCTCGGAGGTCGAGCAGGCTTTTGGCGAAGTGACTCGGATCGAGGGCGAGCTCCTGGACGCAAGGGAAGCTGCCGCTACGGCGGAGCGTGACCGCGACTGGCTTTTGCACGGCGTAGCCGAAATCGAAGCGCTTGCGCCGGAAGAAGGCGAGGAGACCCGCCTCGCCGAGGACCGCGCGATGATGCAGGCTAGCCTCAAGGCCGGCGAATCCCTGACCGGGCTCGACGAATTGCTCGGAGGCTCTGAAGGAGCGCTCGCGCAGCTCCGGCAGGCCGCCCGGAAGATCGAGCGGGGCGCTTCAGATCATCCCCTGCTTGCCGATGCGCTTGGAGCGCTCGACCGCGCGCTTATCGAAGCGAGCGAAGCCGAGGACAAGATCGCCCGTGCGGCCGAAGCCATGGCCTTCGACCCTTCAAGACTCGAGCAGGTCGAGGCGCGACTGTTCGAGATCCGGGGACTTGCGCGAAAACACCGTGTCGAGCCCGACCAGCTTGCAATGCTCGGGCTCCAGATGCGGGCGCAGCTTGCGGCCATCGAAGCTGGCGGGGAACGGATCGCCAAGCTCGACCTCGAGCTCGTGGAGGCTCGCAAGACCTATGCCGCGGCAGCCGGGGCGCTCGGCAAGGAACGCCGCCAGGCGGCTTCCCGTCTCGATGTCGCGGTTGCGTCGGAGCTTGCGCCCCTGAAGCTTGATGCGGCGCGATTCCGGACCACCATCACCGAGGCGGAAGCCGGCCCGTCCGGCACGGACCGCGTCGAATTCGAGATCTCGACCAATCCTGGAGCGCCGTTCGGAGCCCTCAGCCGCATCGCATCCGGGGGGGAGCTTTCGCGCTTCATCCTTGCCTTGAAGGTTGCGCTTGCGGAAGCCGGCAGCGCCGCGACGATGATCTTCGACGAGGTCGACCGCGGCGTCGGCGGGGCGGTCGCAAGCGCGATCGGGGAGCGGCTCGCGCGCCTTGCACAGCAGAGCCAGGTCCTTGTCGTCACCCACAGCCCGCAGGTCGCGGCCCGTGCCTCGCATCACTACCGCATCGAAAAGACCCATGAGGACGGCAGCACGCGAACGAATGTCCGGCGGCTCTCGGCCGAGGAGCGGCGCGAGGAGATTGCGCGGATGCTGTCGGGATCTCTCGTCACGGAAGAGGCGAGGGCGCAGGCGGCGCGCCTGCTCGACGCCGCGTGAAGACCTACGTCGCGCTGCTGCGCGCGGTGAACCTTGGCAAGCGCCAGCTGAGGATGGACGATCTCAAACGGATTGCCGCCGGGCTCGGTCTGGCCTGCCCTCGAACCTATATCGCAAGCGGCAACCTGCTCTTCCAGAGCGACAAGTCAGAGGCTGCTCTCAAAAGCATGCTTGAGTCCGCGATTGCAGACCATATGAGCGCGAACGTGGCAGTGATGATCCGCGACGCCGGCGAGCTTGCCGAGACGGTGAAGGGGAACCCCTTTGCCGATGAGCCTTCGAACCGCGTCGTCGCGATCTTCCTCGACCATGAGCCCGCAAAGGATGCGCTCGAGGAGGCAAGAAATGTCGATGACGAGCGCATGGCGCTCGGTTCCCGCGAGATCTACGTGCACTATCCAAGCGGTCAGGGGCGTTCGAGGCTCGTGATCCGCGAGGCCTCGAAGGGCACTGCACGCAACATGAACACGATTGCCAAGCTGGTTGAGCTTGCAAGGGAGACGCCATGAGTAAGGACCGCGCAATTCCCCACCAGTTCGAGGGCGAGCAGCTGGAAAGCGTCTTCGTCGGCAGGCGCGACGGCGAGCCTCGACCGACCGTCATTCTCATTCCGACCGTGATGGGTGTCTCGGACCTCGAGATCGGCTTCGGGCGGCAGCTCGTGGAGCTTGGCTACAATGCGATGGTCGCCGACGTCTTTGGCAAGAAGTTTCGCGGTGCGCCGCGCGATACGATGTTCGGCGAGCTCAACAGGCTGAAGAGCGATCGCGCGGCCTTGCGCCGCCGTCTCGTCCACGTGCTCGACCTCACTCGCGGGCTCGATGAGGTCTCCCGCGGCCAGATCGTCGTTGCCGGCTATTGTTTTGGCGGGATGTGCGCGCTCGATCTTGCACGAAGCGGCGCGGACATCGCCGCGGCCGTGAGCTTCCACGGCCTGTTCGACCCGCCCGGCCTTCCCGAGGAGAAGATCAACGCCAAGGTCGTTGCATTCCACGGCTGGGACGATCCGATGGTCCCGCCGGAGAAAGTGGTCGCGCTCGGCAACGAGCTTACCAGGGCCGGTTCCGACTGGCAGATCCACGCTTATGGCCATGTCGCGCACGGGTTCACCAACCCGCACGCGAGCGCCCTCCAGATCGACGGCGTCAGCTACAATGCACTTGCCGCCGAGCGCTCGTGGACAAGCTTCATCAATCTGCTCGAGGAATTGTTCGCCGGGCATGCCTGATGGCCAGGAGCTGAGTGAAGCACAGGTCGCCAAACGCCTCATGCGGTTGGCGAAGGAAATCGCGCGCCACGACAAGCTCTACCACGATGCGGATGCGCCCGAGATCAGCGACGCGCAGTATGATGCGCTGGTCCGGGAGAACCGGGAACTCGAGGCCCGTTTCCCGCAGCTGGTTCGCGCCGATTCACCTTCGAAGCGGCTTGGCGCAGCGCCGACGAGCGGACTTGCGAAGGTCACGCATGCGCGGCCCATGCTCAGTCTCGACAATGCATTTTCGGCTCAAGAGGTCGAGGACTTTGTCGCGCGCGTCAGAAGGTTCCTGGCGCTTGGCCCGGATGCATCCATTGCCTTCACCGCCGAGCCCAAGATCGACGGTCTCAGCTGCTCGCTTCGCTACGAGCAAGGAGCTCTCGTCCTCGGCGCAACGAGGGGCGATGGAACCGTCGGCGAGGATGTCACCGCGAACGTACGGACGATCCGTGACATCCCGCAGCAGCTCGCCGGAGCGCCCGACCTCCTCGAGGTCCGCGGCGAGGTCTACATGTCCAAGGGCGATTTCGAGGCGCTGAACGAGCGCCAGGAACACGCCGGCGGGAAGATCTTCGCCAATCCCAGGAACGCCGCTGCAGGCTCGCTCCGCCAGAAGGATCCGGCCATCACTGCCGCCCGGCCGCTCCGTTTCCTGGCGCATGGCTGGGGAGAGACAAGCGAGCAGCTGGCACGGACCCAGTTCGAGGCGATGAAGCGGATCAAAGGCCTTGGAATCCCGGTCGCGGATCTTCTCGTCCGGTGCGAGAGCAGCGGGGAGATGCTCGCTCATTATCGCACAATCGAGCAGGAGCGCGCGGACTTGCCCTTCGATATCGACGGGGTCGTCTACAAGGTCGACCGGCTCGACTACCAGGAGCGCCTCGGCTTCGTCGCCCGTGCGCCGCGCTGGGGCCTCGCGCACAAATTCCCTGCGGAAAAAGCCGAGACCACCCTTGAAGGGATCGACATCCAGGTCGGCCGCACCGGCAAGCTGACACCGGTCGGGCGGCTGAAGCCCGTGGGGGTGGGAGGAGTGATCGTCTCCAATGTGACGCTCCACAACCGCGACGAGATCGAGCGCCTGGGGCTTCGGATCGGGGACCGCGTCAGGATCCAGCGCGCTGGCGACGTGATCCCGCAAGTCGTCGAGAACCTCACGCGGGACGAATCGCGGCCTCCTTACGTCTTCCCCGACCATTGTCCCGAATGCCGAAGCGAGGCCGTCGCCGAGGAAGGTGAAGTCGATGTCCGCTGCACAGGCGGCCTCATTTGTCCCGCGCAGCGCTTCGAGCGGTTGCGGCATTTCGTCTCGCGAGGCGCGCTCGACATCGAGGGCCTCGGCGAGAAGTCTATCGGAGAGTTCATCCAGCTTGGCTGGCTCAATTCTCCCGCAGACATCTTTCGCCTTCGAAATCACCGCGCAGAGTTGCTCGGCCGCGAAGGCTGGAAGGAGAAATCGGTCGACAATCTCCTCGCCGCAATCGAGGCCAAGCGCGATCCCGACGGTCCGCGCTTCCTGTTCGGGCTCGGGATCCGGCACGTCGGAATCGTCACTGCGCGCGACCTTCTCAAATGCTTCGGCACCATCAATGAGTTGCGGAAGGCCGCCCTGTCGGTAGGAGGCGAAGTCGAATTGTCCTCGGTTCCGGGCGTTGGCCCGGTGGTTGCCGAAGCGCTCGTCGACTTCTTCCATGAGCCGCACAATCAGGAAGCACTCGGCGATCTTCTGGAGGAGGTCGCGCCCAAGCCCTTCGCCAGCGATGCGAGGCAGACCCAATGGAGCGGGAAGACGATTGTCTTTACCGGAAGCCTCGAGACCATGAGCCGCGATGAAGCCAAGGCCCAGGCGGAGCGGCTCGGCGCGCGTTCGGCGGGTTCCGTCAGCGCCAAGACGGATCTTGTGGTTGCCGGCCCGGGCGCTGGATCAAAGCTGAAGAAGGCCGAGGAACTGGGGATCCGCGTGATCGGCGAAGACGAATGGGCGGAGATCGTCGCTAAGGCCTAGCGTGCCTTCCCGGCCCGATTCTTGTGGACGATCGCGAGCATGATGACGGCAAAGGCAAGGAGCCGGAGGAGGTAGATCGACCCGCGCTCCTCGGTCGGGATGTTGGCGAGCGCAAGGATGCTCTGGCTCAACCCCAGCAAGGCGAATGCGATCGCGAATGCAATGAACAGGTTGTCGCGTGTCCGCTTCCAGAAGCGCGCGAAGAACAGGCCGCAGACGAGGTAGCCGAAGGCGACTGCGCCCGAGAGGAAATCGTACAAGGTCACGGTCTCATTCCTCC
>DATMHD010000017.1:0-3940 GCA_035555075.1 Sphingomicrobium sp.
TCGAGGTGACGGAAACGGCCCTGCTCGCGGATTTCGAAAGCGCTCGCGCGAACCTGACCGAGCTACGCGAGGCCGGCGCGACGATCGTGCTCGATGATTTCGGCGCGGGTTTCGCATCGATCGGATACCTGAGGGAACTTCGCTTCGACCAGATAAAGTTGGATGGCGGCCTGGTCACGGCCGCCCAGTACAGCGCAGACGGCAAGCGCCTGTTGCGCGCCGTTGTCGGGCTCTGCGAAATCTTGGGAGTCGCAACCGTGGCCGAACATGTCGAAAGCGCCGAAACGCTCAAGCTCGTCACGGACCTCGGCTGCCATTTTGGCCAAGGTTTCTGGCTGATGCCTCCGCTCGCGCCCGATTCACTGTGTGAATTCACCCGAGCCGGATTGGCGCGCCGTCAGGAGCGTCGAGCCGCCTGATCTTGGGGCCGGTGACAATGTCGGGATACAAATCAGGCGTGACTTTTACCCTTGGCGCGGGGAGCCTCTTTTCTTTTTGCGAAATGCTCCATCACATCCTCATGAGTGAGCGTGAGTCCGGCGTCCTTTTAGCGCTGATCCGTCTGATAAACTCGCGCTCACCGAACGCGTACCCTAAGGTGCCGACCGCTCATCTCTTTCAGGAGGTGAGGACGCCTTTCACGCTGCGCGGCTCAGTGCCTGATCGGCGCTTTTTCGTAGGCTGGCGAACTTCATGGAGTCGATCGCGAGGCCATCGTGCGATTCCAGCAGCGAGCCCACGGCTTCGATTATCTGGATGGCAATGTCGAGATTCTGGAGTTCGGTCGAGTAACAGGCAACAGCAATGGCGTCTGCTGCAAGCCGATCGCCGAGCAGGCCGATAAGTGCCGATGCGCGTTGCAAGTCGGTCGACGGCCCACCTCCGTCGGGAATAAGATCGCCGGAGGGTGCATTGAGGGGCAGGGGGACCGCACCCGCCTTAACCAGCCTAACGATGTCATCGACTCGTTGTTGCTCTGCGTTGCTAACTGTCTTGCGCCACAGCATGACGTCTATGCTGCCCGAAAACCTAAGACCCATTTTTCCGCTCGCGGTCCAGGCGACGAGGCCATGGACAATGAGCGATCCACGCACGAGCTGTACCAGACTGCCCGGCGCGAATGCAGTCGCGGATTCGACCAGCGCACCGGTCGTGGAAATATTTCTGATTCTGGCGGGGTGGGACGCACCGTCGCTATACAGCGACGCCGCGAGGTAAAGGCTTGACCGGCCCTCCGCGCGCCGATCCCCGGCGTTTTCAGTCGAAGCGTGCATCACGGTCCTCATGCCTCGCCGTACGGCGCCGGCCTTAACCATTCGAAGAGATTGCCTCCGATCTGGATCAAATGCTCAATCAAGGGCATCTGGACCAGAGCTTGCTCGGGACGAGACGAGGCGAGGGCCATTCACATCCACGCCCTCATATATTATCCTGCGGTCGCAGGCGCTCGCCCACCCAAGTCGCCTAGCCGGGGATCGGCTCAATGGCACGGCCAGTGTTCGTTGGTCTGGACATCGGCATCGAAGCAACCAGCCTTTGTGTGATCGACCACACGGGCGCTGTCGTACAGCAAGCGGCGTGCGGCTCGACCGCCAGGGCGATCCACCATGAGATACGCTGGGTGCGGCGGCGCCGAGCGGCGTCGGTGGCAATGGAAGCGGGCGGAATTTCAATCGCGCGGGGACTACGCACCCTCGGGTACAAAGTTGAGATCTACGAAAACCGCCAGCTGAGCAAGTTCCTCAAGGTGCGCAGGGATAAAACTGACTCGAACGACGCTCGGGGCATCGCGGAGGCCAGCAGGCTCGGCCAGCACACGCTGTCCAAGGTTCACCTGAAAAGTCTCGATTGCCAGGAGCTTCAGTCCCGGCTCGTTTTCCGCCGTCATGTCATCCGTGAGCGCATCGCCGCGGTGAACCTTCTATGCCGCCAGATCGAGCTCTATGGCGGAAGGCTCAGCCGCAATGATGCCATCGCTCACTTGAGTGAGCGCGCGAAGGCCGAGATATTGAGACTGTTCGCTCGCCAGAAGAATCCACTGGCCGACGACTTCACTCGCTTGCTTGCCCATTGCGAGACGCTGCTCGATCGGCAGGAATTCTATGACCGAGAGCTGCGCCGGCTGGCGCACGAGAATGAGGTTTGCCGATTGCTTATGCAAGTTCCCGGCGTGGGACCCATTTGTGCGCTAACATTCTACGCGGCGATTGACGATCCTGCCCGCTTCCGTCGAGTGCAAGAAGTCGGCTCATACTTTGGCCTAGCCCCTCGGCTCAACGAGTCCGGCTTGACCGCCCGTCGTCCGCGCATTTCCAAACTGGGAAACAGCGCGGTTCGAACTCTGCTTGTGCGGGCAGCGACGTCCTTCATGAAATGCAAGGAGCGCGACCCCGTTATCTACAACTGGGCGTTGGGTGTGGAGGCGCGATCCGGCAAGCTTCCCGCGAGAGTGGCCTTGGCGAGAAAGCTTAGCGTCCTGATGTTGACGATGTGGAAGAACAACGAGTCATACCATCATCAAGCAGACATGCTGGCACGACAATGATAGTGATGGCGCGCGGCCTTCGACCTCGCTTCGGGAAATTGCACGAGGATGTGCGTTGGGGGTTCTGAGGCGGAGGCCTGCATGGTGGTTATTGCGGATCCGAGCCGACAGGACAGAACTCGGTAGTGGGAAATGTGCGACTGCACGCGAATGCTCGTGAGCCTGTCCTGTCGGTTCCGCGTCAGAACGGCCGAATCAATTCCAACTCGTTACTGAGCCCGATCACAGGCTCGAGAACCGATAAGTTCGGATTTGCGGGTCCGTAGAGAGCGTGGACGACTTATTTTGGCTGGTGTAATCGCCGCGAAAGCTCAAGTCGGCGGGCCGGTTTCAGGTCGCTTGCTCGAACTTACTCGATGAGCCGACTGGTTGACTCGATCTTTATGAGAGTAATCCGCTTTGGTTAGCTGAATCCGACCATGCTTGTCTTACTTGGTCTATCGGCGCTTGGACGGGCATTAGGTGCATTTACACATGGTGTTCGACGATGCACTACTAGACGCCGACTGGATCAGACTACTTGAAGTGTCGGTGACGGGCACGGACACTGCATCCGCAGGCGATGGGTCCAGCGCGAATCCTGCTGAAATCGTTGGTAGGGAGTAATAGATCAAAGGAGAGACTCTGTCGTGCCAGCTTGGTCACTCGAGATCGCGAACGAATTTATCAGCCGAGCTTCGGCTGACGGCAAAGCCTTCACGCAGATGCATCTGCAAGAACTCGTATATATCGCTCATGGCTGGGCGCTGGCCCTTACAAGCGAACCATTGACCGGAGATCGCCCCGAAGCCTTTGAGTACGGTCCTGAGTACCGACGTTTGGCGGATGCACTTCAGCGGTGCGGCACCCAAGGCGTAACATCACTAATCGAAGTTCGGCTCCCCGCTGCGGAATTATCGCAGGCTGAGCACGATCTAATAAACCGGATATATTCCGCATACGGCAGCCAAAGCACGTCGAAACTTGGAACGCTGACGCGCAGCGATGGAACGCCTTGGGCGCATGTTTACGCTGACGGTGCCGGTTCCGGGCGCGATATCCCGCACGGATTGATCCGAGAGCAGTTCACGAAGATCCTCGCTGAGTTTCCGTAGCGTCGCTGCGCCCCGGGATCACTGGTCCAGACTGCGACGGAGGTAGCTGCCGTTCACGCCGAGCGCGTCATCCACAGGTGACGCGGAAATGGTGCACCCGTAATGAGATACGCGGGTCGGACGTCGGGCGTTCCGCAAAGGCATCTGTGACCTTGTAATGAGTCGTGACGCCGACCCAATTACGTTGGGGAGGGAGCTATGGCCGCCAAATCGGTATGGGTCGGGCTTGACGTGGGTGCCGACCAGATGGCTGTCTGCTGCACCGACGCCGCTGGCAAGGTGTTGCTCGAGAGTGTTGTAC
>DATMHD010000018.1:0-3099 GCA_035555075.1 Sphingomicrobium sp.
CGACAACGAGCTCTTCTACAGGGACAATACGATGATGCTCCTCGCCGACGCCAAGAAGATGGTCGAGGAGATCGTGAAGGCGCTGGGCTAGGCCCTTTCCAAACCACTCGCCGCAAAAGCGATTCACTCTGCGGTAAATCGATCATTCACCGCTTGTCGGCTCAACCTTGCTCGCGGAAATGATTGCGCGCGACGCAGCGATTCTCGGCGTGTCACAAGGTCAGCGGGCGAAAAAAAGGGGAAATCGGAGGTGCGCAAGCTCGGCATCATCGGGGGGACGAGCTGGTCGTCGACGGCGCTCTATTACGAACATATCAACCGCGGGATCGCCCAGCGGCTGGGTGGCCTCCACAGTGCCCGGCTCGTCATCGAAAGCCTCGATCTCGCGCCGTTCGCCGAAATGGAACTCTCGGGTGACTGGGACGGCGTCGCCGAAACGACCCTGGAGGCGGCAAGACGCCTCGAGGTCGCGGGAGCGGAAGGGGTGATCATCACCTCCAACACGGGCCATAAGGTCTATGACGCGGTCGCACCCAACCTCCGCGTCCCGATCCTGCACATTGCCGATGCCGCGGCGGACCGGCTCACGGCGGATGGTCGCAAGCGCGTCGCCCTCCTTGGCACGAGGTTCACGATGCTCGAGCCCCACGTCAGAAGCCGCCTCGAGGCTCGCGGCATTGGAATAGTTCCCATCGAGGAGCCATGGATCAAGGAAGTCGACCGGATCATCTTCGAGGAACTCGCCGCGGGCAGGGTCGTGCGCGACAGCCAGCGCAAACTCAAGACGCTCATCACGGAGCTTGCAAAGCAAAGGGTCCAGGCGGTCGTCCTTGGCTGCACCGAATTGGTGCTCGCCGTCGATGTCCGCGCCAACGTGCTCCCTGTCTACGATACCACGGCCATCCACGCCCGTGCCTGCGTCGAATGGATGCTCGAGGAAGGGGAAGAGGAAAGGGCCGCAGCCTGAGACCTCGCGCTTCTTCCCTTGTGCGCTTATCTCGGCTCGGTGACCAAGGCCGACCGTCCCGACCAACCTGGTGCTGCTGAGCGTTTCAACGAGCAACTCGCGACCAATGCCGTGCGTGGAGAGGGCGCACCGGACCTCGAAGCCGGCGTTGCGGCGATCCGTGAAGTCTTGAAGACTCTGCCGGTTCGGCCCGGCGTCTATCGGATGCAGGACGCGCGCGGCGACGTCCTCTATGTCGGCAAGGCACGCGCGCTGAAGAACCGCGTGATCAACTACACCCAGGTCGCCAAGCTCCCGAAGCGTCTTCAGCGGATGGTCGCGCAGACCCGGTCGATGACCATAGTCACTACCCGGACAGAGGCCGAGGCGCTGCTGCTCGAAGCACAGCTGATCAAGCGCTTCCGACCACCCTACAATGTCCTGCTGCGCGACGACAAAAGCTTCCCATTCATCCTGCTCCGGGAGGATCATGAGTTTCCCCGCATTCAGAAGCACCGCGGCGCAAGGCGCATAAAGGGCCAGTATTACGGACCTTTCGCAAGCGCGGGATCAGTCACTCGAACCCTTAATGCACTTCAGAAGCTGTTCCTCCTAAGGAGTTGTTCTGACAGCTTCTTTTCGAACAGGTCGAGGCCTTGCCTGTTGTTCCAGATCAAGCGCTGTTCGGCCCCTTGTGTCGGCCGCATCAGCGAGGAGGATTATGTTGAACTGGTCGGCGAGGCGAAGGAGTTCCTCGCCGGAAAGTCGACGGGGGTTCAACGCCGTCTGTCGCGCCTGATGGCGGATGCGGCCGAAAAGCAGGATTATGAACTCGCGGCCGTGTACCGGGACCGCCTCCGGGCGCTGACCTACATCCAGGGGAGCCAGACCGTCCACGCGGAGGGCCTTGGTGATGCCGACGTATTTGCGCTTGCGGCCAAGGCCGGGACGATGTCGATCCAGGCCTTCTTCATCCGGGGCGGCCAGAACTGGGGCCATCGCGCCTTCTTTCCTGCACATACCAACGATGTTCCGGAAGCCGAGGTTTTGTCGAGCTTTCTTGTCCAATTCTACGAGGACATGCCGCCGCCGAGGCGGGTCCTCCTGGATCGCGAGCTGAGCGACCGCGAACTCCTCGAGGAAGCCTTGTCGGCACGCGCCGACCGACGGGTTGTCCTCGAGATCCCCCAGAGGGGAGCGAGGCGCAAGCTGATGGATCAAGCAAAGCGCAATGCCGAGGAGGCGCTCGACCGGCGGCTTGCGGAGACCACCACGCAGGGCAGGGTCCTCAGGGAGCTGACCGATACATTCGAGCTTTCCGACATCCCCAAGCGGATCGAAGTCTATGACAACAGCCACATCATGGGCACGAATGCCACGGGAGCGATGATCGTCGCTGGCCCCGAGGGATTTCGGAAGAACAATTATCGCAAGTTCAACATCAAGCGACCCGAGACAAATCCCGGCGACGATTTCGCAATGATGCGCGAAATGCTCGAAAGGCGCTTTGCCCGGCTCGAGAAGGAGGATCCCGATCGGCAGAGCGGGGAATGGCCTGATCTCCTGCTGATCGACGGCGGCAAGGGCCAGGTGTCGGCGGTTTGCGAGGTCCTTGAAGACATGGGTGTCCATGACGTGCCGATCGTGGGGGTCTCCAAGGGGCCCGACCGCAACGCCGGCAGGGAAACGTTTCACTTTCCGGGCGGGCGCGAGCTCACGCTTCCTCCCAATTCAGCTTTATTATTCTATCTCCAACGGTTGCGGGACGAAGCTCACAGATTTGCGATCGGGACTCACCGAGCAAAGCGGGCCAAGAGCCTTACAACGTCAAGCCTTGACGAGGTCCCGGGGATTGGCCCGAGCCGGAAGCGTGCTCTGTTGATGCATTTTGGAACCGCGCGAGCCGTGAAGGGGGCAGCCCTCGAGGATCTGGAGAAGGCGCCGGGCATCAGCAAGGCAATGGCGCGACAGCTCTATGATTATTTCCACCCGCGCGCATGAGGAGCGAGACGCAAGCGATCGTGTGTTCCTTAAGAAGCCACGGGGAACATGGTGCGATCGTCCGGCTCATGACTCCCGAGCAAGGTCTCGTTGCCGCTTATGTGCGGGGGGCACGTGGACGCCGAATGCGTCCGACCCTCATTTCTGGAAAT
>DATMHD010000019.1:0-2110 GCA_035555075.1 Sphingomicrobium sp.
CGAGATTGAGGGTCGGTGGAACGATCTGGTCGCGCATCGCCAGAATGCAGAAGATGCTCTCGACCGCGCCTGCTCCACCGAGCAGATGCCCGATCGCCGATTTTGTCGAGCTCATCGAGACATTTGCGATCGCATTGCCGAACAGGCGGCGCACCGCGCCAAGTTCAAGCTCGTCGCCAAGCGGCGTCGATGTGCCGTGCGCGTTGATGTAATCGATGTCGGAAGGCTGGAGTCCGGACTTCTTCAGGGCCATTTGCATGGCGCGGTAGCCACCGGACCCTTCCGGATGGGGCGCGGTCACGTGATAGGCATCGCCAGACAGCCCGTAACCCACAACTTCGGCGTAGATTTTCGCGCCGCGCGCACGGGCGTGCTCATATTCCTCGAGGACGACCACTCCTGCGCCCTCGCCCATGACGAAGCCGTCGCGGTCCCTGTCATAGGGCCTGCTCGCCCTTTCGGGCTGGTCGTTGAAGTTCGTGCTGAGGGCACGTGCCTGCGCAAATCCAGCGATGCCGATCGGGCAAATGGTCGACTCGGCCCCGCCTGCAAGCATGATGTCGGCATCGTCCATCGCGATCATCCGCGCCGCATCACCGATAGAATGGGCTCCCGTCGAACAGGCGGTCACCACCGCGTGATTGGGGCCCATCAGCCCGTATTTGATCGAGACCTGGCCCGAGATGAGGTTGATGAGACGTCCGTGGACGAAGTGCGGACTGACCCGGCCAGGGCCTTTTTCATGAAGGACCAGGCTTTCGCTCTCGATTCCCGGAAGCCCGCCGATGCCCGAACCGATTGAAACTCCCGCGCGCAGCCGCGTCTCCTCGTCCATGTCGAGAAGGCCCGCATCTTCGATTGCCTGGCCAGCCGCGTCCAGGCCGAAGACAATGAACGGATCGACCTGGCGCTGGATCTTGTGATCCACACGGCGCGAAGCGTCGAACCCATATTCATGATCGGCCGGCTTCACTTCGCAGGCGATGCGGCATTTCTGGTCGCTGGCGTCGAACTTGGTGATCGGCCCGGCGCCGCTCTTCGATGCGATGAGGTTCTTCCAGGCGGTCTCGACATCGGCACCAAGCGGCGTCACCAAACCAAGACCAGTCACCACGACACGGCGCATCATTTCCACTCCGTCAGTCCTTCCAAAACAAACGGCCTCCCGATGGGTTCGGGAAGCCGTTCGATGCCGCCTTCAAGGCGCGTTCGGCGGCAGGTCAGCGGACCCGATCAGCCCTTGTTCTGGTCAATATAATCGATCGCGTCGCGAACGGTTGTGATTTTCTCC
Source organism: Sphingomicrobium sp. (assembly GCA_035555075.1). GTDB lineage: Bacteria > Pseudomonadota > Alphaproteobacteria > Sphingomonadales > Sphingomonadaceae > Sphingomicrobium. The sequence continues at coordinate 1,292 of DATMHD010000019.1, forward strand.
GCGGCGTCGTCGGGAATCTCGACTCCAAATTCTTCCTCGAAGGCCATAACCAGCTCGACGATGTCGAGGCTGTCGGCGCCGAGATCGTCAATGAAGCTCGCATCCTCGGTCACCTTGTCCGGCTCGACGCCGAGATGTTCGACGACGATCTTCTTCACCCGATCGGCAGTCTCGCTCATGTGGAAAACCTTCCTCCGTTTTGCTTTTGTCCTTGCCCTAGCGATGCGCCGGTGAGGCCGCAAGTGGCGCCCGGAGTGATGACCCGCTAGGCGGGGGTGATGCAACGGCGCCACCTGACGACCGGCGAAATCGAACTCCTGCGTTCCATCTTCAAGGAGGCCATCGACTATTCAAGAGTCGAGCTCGTGAACGGGAAATGGTGGCCCTTCCATCCTCGGGGAGCCGCCATGGCGCCCTCGGGCAAGATCTGGTTCCACCCTCGGGGCGGTGGCTGGTCGGAGGATTTTTCGCGCGAGCAGTTGGGCCTCCAGGCGTTTTTCGTCCACGAAATGACCCACGTCTGGCAGGCGCAGAAACTTGGACGCCTGTATCTGCCGCTGATGCGGCATCCCTTCTGTCGCTACAGCTACAGGCTGAAGGAGGGGAAGAGGTTCACCGAGTACGGGATCGAGCAGCAGGCCGAGATCGTCCGCCACCGCTTTCTTGCCGACCGCGGAGCCCCGCAAGCCCAGGTGCCGCCCCGAGAATTGCTCCCCTTCTTCGCGAACGACATCCACTGTCACAATCCTGCAACAGCCAACCAGCGAAAGTGACCCAAGCGCCACGCCTCCCCTTCGCCCCTGCTGTTGTTTGATGCAT
>DATMHD010000020.1:0-12672 GCA_035555075.1 Sphingomicrobium sp.
GGTCGAAAGCGGCCCGGCGCTTGCAGCGATCGCGCGCGAGCAGGGCGTCGATGTGCTCGCGGCGCCCCTTGAAGCCGGATATCCCGCAAGCGCGCCCTATGATCAGGTCCTGATCGACGGCGCCATCGAATATATTCCCGACGCAATTGTCGAGCAGCTCGCGGATGGCGGACTTCTCGGCACGGCGCTCATTGACCGCGGTGTTGCCCGGCTCGTGATCGGCCGGAGGATCGGCAGTGCGTTCGGTACGTTGTCCATCGGTGACGCGGGGGTCCCGGCTCTGCCTGGCTTCAGCCGTCCGACAGCTTTTACTTTCTAGGGGGAGCGGGTGTTTCGAAAGCTCATTTCCGGATCGCTCGTTGCTGTGCTGATGGCCGGCACCGCCATGGCCGACACGCTGCGCGAGGCGCTGACCTCCGCTTATAACAGCAACCCGACGCTCACCGGCCAACGCGAGAACCTCCGGGCGACGGATGCGACTGTTGCGATCGCGAAGGCGGCCGGACGCCCACAGGTCGCTGGGACGGTCGGTCTCAACCGCACGCTCACGCAAAGCGGCCTTCTCATCAACGGTGGGAAAGGCCCCACTCTTTCAGCCTCGGTCGACGTCAGCGTCCCTTTATTCACGGGCGGCTCGGTCAAGAATTCGGTCCGCGCCGCTGTAACCCGGGTCCAGGCGGGCAGGGCGACGCTCCAGGCCGTCGAGGGCGATGTCTTCACACAGGCCGTGACAGCGTACATGGACGTGATCCGCGACCGCGCGATCGTCGAGCTCAACCAGAATAACGTCAAGGTGCTCGACACCAACCTCCAGGCGACCCGGGACCGCTTCCAGATCGGTGATCTTACCCGCACCGACGTCGCGCAGTCCGAAGCCCGGCTGCAGCTTGGCCGGTCGCAGCTTGCAACAGCGCAGGGCCAGCTGACGGGGAGCGAAGCGACCTATCGGCAAGTCATTGGCCACGCCCCGGGCGTATTGGCGCCGCCGCCGCCGCTTCCGCCTCTCCCGGCGACCGCCGATGAAGCGGTCCGTATTGCGCTTACCGACAACCCGGACCTGATCTCGGTCAGCCGGCAGGCGATTGCCGCGGGTTACGACGTGAACGTTGCGCGTGCGAGCCGCCTCCCGACGCTGTCGGCGGTCGGCAGCGAAACCTATGTGAACAACATCCCGGGCAATAATCCGGGTGCATTCGGCAACACCGGCAACGCGACCACCATCGGCCTCAGCGCTCGTGTTCCGATCTTCCAGGGTGGTCTTCCGGCTGCTCGGATCCGCCAGGCGCAGGCCCAGCAGGGCCAGGTCCTTGAACAGGTGGTTGGAACCGAGCGTGCCGTCGTTCAGGCGACGCGTGCCGCCTTTGCCGCTTATTCCGCTGCCCAGAGGGCGATCCAGGCGCAGACGGTTGCGGTCCAGGCCGACGAACTCGCGCTTGAAGGCAACCGCGCCGAACAGAGCGTCGGTACGCGAACGATCATCGAAGTCCTGAATGCCGAACAGGAGCTCCTGAACGCGCAGGTCGCCCTGGTGAGCGCCAAGCGCGACGCATATGTCGCAGGCTTCCAGCTTTTGAACGCAATGGGCCAGGCGCAGGCGCAGACCCTCGGGCTCGATGGCGGTCCGCTTTATGACCCGCTCGGCAATTACCGCCGCGTTGCAAGCAACTGGAACGACTGGGCGAACGATCCGAGGCACCCGACCATTGCGACGCGTACGGTGAGTCCCGAGGAAACGCCTGCCAACCCGATCGTGACGCCCCAGATCGACAGTGCCCGTATCGATCCCTCGCCTCCGGTCGTGGTGGTTCCCTCGACGACGACGACTAGCATGACGCCCTCGGCGAACACACCGAGCGTGACTCCGCGCCCACATTAAATATACAGCGGGCTCATGCAGTCCGCCGGCCGCGAACCATCGATGGAAGACATCCTCGCCTCGATCAAGAAGGTGATCGCGGAAGAGAAGGAATTGCGGACCACCGTTCATCCATCCGGTGCGATCGAAAGCGAAGGGATCACCGAGGAACCGGAAGAGGAGGATGTGCTGGAGCTCGACGAGCCCCTTGCTCCGCCGATGGACCTCGGGCCGCCGCTCATTGACGAACAGGCTGCGGGCAAGAGCAGGCAGGCGCTCGAGCAACTCCAGACCGTTGCCGCGACGGTTCCGCCGCCTCCTGCAGGAAATCCGCTCGAGGAGATCATCCGCGAGATGCTACGGCCGATGCTCAAGCAATGGCTCGACGAGCATCTGCCGCAGATGGTCGATGAACATGTGAAACGTGATATCTCGCGAATCACGGGCCGGCCGCTCTAGTCCTTGCCACTCGCCGCGGGTTTGCTACGCCTGCGACATGATCAAGCCCAAGCTCTTCCTCGCCGCTGCGGCCGCAGCTTTTGCAGCGTCCTTCGCGCATGCCCGCCCGATGACTGCAATCGATCTCCAGTCGATGCACCGTCTGGGTTCGCCGGAAGTCTCCCGGGACGGTCGCTATGCGGTGTTCACGATCTCGACGACCGATTGGGCCAAGAACAAAAGGGTCAATACCCTCTATTCGCTCGATCTTGCGCGCGCGGGGGCGCAGCCCGTTCCAGTCGCAGGGGCCGAGAAGGGGCACGACGCCCTGTTCGGGCCCGATGGATCGCTGTGGTTCCTGATGCCTGTCGGCGATCACGACCAACTTTTCAGGAAATCCCCCGGCGGCAGCCCGGTTCAGGTCAGCAGGTTCAAGGCTGACGTCAGCGGCTTCCGCCTCGCGCCTTCGGGCGACCGTGTCGTCGTCTGGGCAGACCGCGATCTTCGCTGCCCGGACCTCAATTGTGCCGGGCTTGCTGAACATCGTGGCACCGGTTCGGGCCGGACCTATGACCAGCTCTTCATCCGTCACTGGGATAGCTGGGCACAGCCTGGCGTACGCTCCCGCCTCTTCACCTTTCCGGTAGCGGGCGGGAAGCTCGCCGGCGCCGGTGTACCGGTCGAGGGCGCTCTCGTCGGGGACACGCCGAGCAAGCCCATGGGCGGTGCCGAGGAGATCGCCTTTTCGCCTGACGGGCGGACGATCTATTTCGCGCTTCGCGAGGCTGGACGCATCGAGTCGCTTTCGACCAACCTCGACATCTTCCAGGCGCCGAGCGACGGTTCGGCAGCACCGGTCAATCTCACTGCTGCAAATCGCGCAACCGACACGTTTCCAGCGGTCTCGCCAGATGGCCGGACGCTTGCTTATGCCGCAATGGCTCGCGCGGGCTACGAGTCCGATCGTCTGGTCCTCATGCTTCGCGACCTCGCGACCGGCCGTACGCGCGCGCTGACGCAAGGCTGGGATCGGTCCGTCGGCTCGATCGAATGGGCAAAAGACGGTCGAAGCCTCCTCGTTACTGCAGGTGATACGCTCGAGGAGCCCGTGTTCCGCATCGATGCTGCAAGCGGGAAGGTGACGAGACTCACGTCCGAGGGCAGTTACGGTAATGTTCACGCCCTTGCTGGCGGCGGCTTGCTCGCCACGATGAACAGCATTGCAGCGCCCGACGACCTCTTCCGGCTCGATTCCGGCGGTCGCCCGACGCGACTTACGGACGTCAACCGCGAACTGCTCTCGAAGCTGGATCCCGTCACGTTCACCAAGTTCAGCTTCACTGGTGCGAACAACGACCGTGTCTGGGGCTGGACCCTCAAGCCATCGAATGTGACGTCAAAACTGCCGATCGCCTTCCTGGTCCATGGCGGGCCCCAGGGAAGCTTCTCCAACAGCTGGTCGTTCCGCTGGAACCCGCGCCTGTTTACGGCTCCGGGTTATGCGGCGGTGAGCGTCGATTTCCACGGCAGCACGGGCTACGGCCAAGCCTTCACCGACGCAATCAACCGCAACTGGGGCGGCTGGCCCCTCGAGGACCTGCAGAAGGGTCTTGCCTTCGCGACGGCAAGCGACCCGCAGCTAGAGGCCGACGACGCCTGCGCGCTCGGCGGCTCCTACGGCGGCTTCATGATGAACTGGATCGAGGGCAAATGGCCCGGACGGTTCAAATGTATCGTGCAGCATGATGGCGTCTTCGACGCTCGGGCAATGGCCTACGAGACCGAGGAGCTCTGGTTCGACGAATGGGAGCATGGCGGCCACCCTTATTACGAGGCGCCCGCCGAGTTCGAACGCTGGAATCGGGTCAATTTCGTCCAGAACTGGAGCACGCCCCAGCTCGTGATCACGAGCGAGAACGACTTCAGGATCCCCTATACGCAAGGGATCGCGGCGTTCACTGCTCTCCAGCGGCGCAACATTCCCTCGCGCGTGCTCGTCTTCCCCGACGAGAACCACTGGGTGCTGAAGCCCAAGAACTCGGTTCAATGGTATGAGGAAGTGTTCGGCTGGATGCGGCGATGGCTGGGGCAGGGGCAGGCGGTGCCTTCCGTCGTTCCAGGCTCGGCTCCCGCTCAAGAGCACGCCGAGCGAGGTTGATGCTGCACCGCCGCATCGCTAACCGCGTGCGGCGATGAGCGAACTTCCAAAGACCTTCGAACCCCGTGCGATCGAGGATCGCTGGTATGCCCACTGGGAGAGCCGCGGCCTGTTCCGGCCCGATCGCCCGCAGGCGAAGCCGTGGACGATCGTCATGCCGCCGCCCAACGTCACGGGCTCGCTGCACATCGGGCATGCGCTCGACAACACGCTTCAGGACGTCCTCACCCGCCGCGAACGGCTGCGAGGCAAGGATGCACTGTGGGTCGTCGGCACTGACCATGCGGGCATTGCCACGCAGATGGTCGTGGAGCGCAACCTTGAAAGCCAGGGGATCAAGCGCGCGGAGATCGGCCGAGAGGCCTTCCTCGAGCATGTCTGGGAATGGAAGGCGCAATCGGGCGGGGCGATCACGCGCCAGCTTCGCCGTCTCGGGGCGAGCTGCGACTGGGCGCACGAGCGCTTCACCATGGATGAAGGATTCTCCCGCGCCGTGACGCGCGTCTTCGTCGAACTCTATCGCCGCGGCCTTGCATATCGCGACAAGCGCCTCGTCAACTGGGACCCCAAGTTCCAGACGGCGATCAGCGACCTCGAGGTCGAGACGAGGGATGTCCAGGGACGGTTCTGGCACCTTAGCTATCCGCTCGAGGACAATAGCGGTGCCATCCAGGTCGCGACCACTCGTCCCGAGACCATGCTTGCGGACATGGCGGTCGCCGTCCATCCGGAGGATGAGCGCTACCGGTCGCTGATCGGCAAAATGATCAGGCATCCGATCACGGGGCGCCTCATCCCCATCATCGCCGACGAACATGCCGATCCGGAACTTGGCTCCGGTGCGGTAAAGATCACCCCGGGACACGACTTCAACGATTATGAGGTCGGCAGACGCGCCGGGATCAAGCCGGGCGACATGCTCAACATGTTCGACGCCAAGGCCCAGGTCATCCAGACGCAGGACGGCCTCATCCCCGCGGACCTCCTTGGCCTCACGCGCGAGGACGCGCGCACAAGTGTCGTTGCGAAACTCGAGGACGAAGGTGCGCTGGTGCGCGTCGAAGACCGGGTCATTCCGACGCCTTTTGGTGACCGCTCGGGCGTCGTCATCGAACCCTGGCTTACCGATCAATGGTATGTGGACGCCGCCAAGCTTGCGATGCCGGCGCTCCAGGCAGTCCGCAACGGCGATATCAAGATCGTTCCCGAGACCTGGGCCAAGACCTGGTTCAACTGGCTCGAGAAAATCCAGCCATGGTGCGTGTCCCGCCAATTATGGTGGGGTCACCGGATTCCCGCCTGGTACGGCGAGGACGGGCATGTCTTCGTCGCCCAAACCGAAGAAGAGGCCCGAAAAGAGGCGGGCGACCAGCCGCTTCGACAGGATGACGATGTTCTCGACACCTGGTTCTCATCTGCGCTCTGGCCCTTCGCAACGCTCGGCTGGCCCGACGAGACGGACGACCTTCGACGCCATTATCCGAACGATGTCCTCATTTCCGGCTTCGACATCCTGTTCTTCTGGGATGCCCGGATGGCGATGCAGGGGATCGAGTTCATGGGGGAGGCGCCCTGGAAGACGCTCTACCTTCATGGGCTCGTTCGCGACTCCCAGGGCCAGAAAATGTCGAAGTCCAAGGGTAATACGGTCGACCCGCTGGGCCTCATCGACAAATATGGAGCTGACGCGCTCCGTTTCACGCTCGCCGCCATGGAAAGCCAGGGTCGGGACATCAAGCTCGACGAGAAGCGTGTCGAGGGATACCGGAATTTCGCGACCAAGCTGTGGAACGCGGCCCGCTTCCTCCAGATGAATGGCGTTGGCGCGAGCAGCAGCATCGAAGCGCCCGCCGCAACGCTGCCCGTCAACCGCTGGATCATCGGCGAAATCGTCGAGACCCTTGGAAAGCTCGACCTCGCCTTCGACGAGCTTCGCTATGACGAGATGGCGGACGCCATCTACCACTTCGTCTGGGGCACGTTCTGTGACTGGTACGTCGAGCTCATCAAAGGGGCATTTGACGAGGAAACGAAGAGCGTCGCCGCCTGGGCGTTCGACCAGATCCTGGTGATGCTGCATCCCCTGATGCCATTCATCACGGAGGAGCTCTGGCAGGCAATGGGCGAGCGGCCTTACGAGTTGATCGTCGCCAGATGGCCTGAACCCCGGGCGCAAGCAGACCCGCGTGCCAAGGCCGAGCTCGAATGGCTCCTGAGGCTCGTGAGCGAAGTCAGATCGGCAAGGACCGAGCTCAACGTGCCACCCTCGGCCAAGCTCAGTCTTTTTGCGGCAGATGCGTCCGAGATGACGGCAGATCGCCTCGACCGGAACTTCGCGACGATCAGCCGCCTCGCGCGCCTCCAGTCGATCGAGCTTCAATCCTTTGCCGGCGCCGGCGCTGCCCAGGTAGTGGTCGACGAAGCAACGTTTGCGCTGCCGCTCGAAGGCGTCATTGACCTTGCCGCCGAGCGCGACCGGCTGGCAAAAGGAGCGGCTGCCGCAGAAAAGGAGCGCGACAGTCTTTCAGCGCGTCTTTCCAACCCGAACTTCACCGAGCGCGCCAAGCCCGAAGCGGTCGAGAAGGCGCGGCTCGATCATCACGCGAAGGCCGCCGAAGCCGACCGTTTGCGGGCGGCGCTCCAGAGGCTAGGGTAGGAAGCACGGCCTTTCGCGCCCGGGGCGGGTCGCCTGGCGCGAAGACTTCGATGGGAACGGGCAAAGCCGGTGGGCATCCGGCACAAGGGGGAACGATCAATGGCAACCAGACCGCATGGCGGCCGCGATCTCACGCAGGGCCGCATCGGCAAGACGCTCCTTGCCTTTGCGCTGCCGACGCTCGTTTCCTCGATCCTCCAGTCGCTGAATGGCACGGTAAACGCGATCTGGATCGGGCGCTTCCTTGGCGAAAGCGCCCTTGCCGCAACGTCCAACGCGAACATGATCATGTTCCTTCTGATGGCGTTCGTGTTCGGTTTCGGCATGGCCTCGACCGTGCTGATCGGTCAGGCGTTCGGCCGTCATGATGTAGACGGCGCGCGGCGCGTCATCGGGACCGCGATCGGCTCGTTCGTCTTCGTTGCGATTCTCATTGCTGTCTTCGGCTGGCTGTTCTCGCCGGCAATTCTCAAGCTTCTTGCAACGCCCGCGGGAGCAGCTCCGCTCGCCCTTGCCTATCTCCGGGTGATCTTCATCGCGATGCCTGCAATCCTCATCCTCGTACTTCTGATGATGGGGATGCGGGGCGCGGGAGATGCAATGACGCCGCTCTGGGCCATGCTCGTGGCGGTTCTTCTCGACAGTGGCCTCAATCCTGTCTTCATCCTTGGACTTGGTCCTGCGCCAAGGCTCGGGATCGCGGGCTCTGCGACCGCAACGGTGATCGCCAATTACGCGGCTCTCATCGGCCTTGTTGCAGTCATGTACGCGCGCGATCTGCCGCTGAGGCTGAAGGGCGCCGAGCTTCGCTACCTCAGCCCCGACCGGGCGATCCTTGCGACGATCATCATCAAGGGGATTCCGATGGGGCTGCAGATGATCGTCATCTCGGCCTCCGCGCTCGGCCTCATCGGACTCGTTAACCGCGAGGGCGTCGAGACCACTGCAGCATTTGGCGTTGCAATGCAGCTTTGGACCTACCTCCAGATGCCCGCCATGGCTCTCGGGGCAGCCGTCAGCGCGATGGCAGCGCAGAATATCGGGGCCGGGAAGTGGGACCGGGTGAGTGCCATCACCTGGTCGGGAATCAGCCAGGGACTGGTGATAACGGGCGTGCTTGTCGTCCTCCTCGCAGTCGCCGACAAACCCGCACTTGCGCTCTTTCTTGGGATGCACAGTCCCGCTTTGCCTATTGCCCGCCACATCCAGATTCTTGCGACCTGGAGCTTCCTCCTCATGGGAATAACCATGGTCATCTTTGGCACGGTGCGGGCGAACGGAGCAGTGATCGGCCCGCTCGTCATCCTTGCGATCGGTCTCGTCCCAGTCCGGTTCGGCTTCGCGCTTGGCGCCTATCCCTGGCTTGGTGCCGACGCCCTCTGGCTGAGCTTCCCGGTCAGCTCGTTTGCAAACGTCAGCATGGCAATTGCCTTCTACCTCCACGGAGGCTGGAAGAAGGCGAGGATGGACATCAGGCACCAGCCCGTCGACGAGCAGGAATGCGTCGAGGAAGCGCTTGCCGAGGCGGAGCCCGGCGGCCGGCTTAACCCGGCGGGGTGACGAACCGCCGAGCCGAGGCTAAGCGCCCGTCTCATGTCCGCATCCTTCCCCTACCTTCGCATGCGTCGCGGCCGCTCGAACCCGTGGATGCGTTCGATGCTCGCCGAGAACCGCCTCAACCCCAGCGACTTCATCTGGCCCCTGTTCATTTGCGAGGGCCGTGACTGCGAGGAACCGATCGGCGCGCTGCCGGGGGTGAGCAGGTGGAGCATCGATCGTATCGGCGCAAAGGCGAAGGAAGCGGCGAGCCTTCAGATCCCCTGCATCGCGCTGTTCCCCAATACTCCCGAAAAGCTCAGGACCGAGCGCGCAGAAGAGGCGCTCAATCGCGATAATCTCATCTGCAGGGCAGTCCGCGCGATCAAGGATGCGGTCCCGGAGATCGGCGTCCTCACGGACGTCGCGCTCGATCCCTATACGGCCCATGGTCATGACGGTCTTGTCGACGAGCTTGGTAATGTCATCAACGACGATACGGTCAGCATTCTCGTAGAGCAGGCGCTCGTCCAGGCTGCAGCGGGCGCGGATATCGTCGCGCCTTCCGACATGATGGACGGACGCGTCGGCGCAATCCGCGAGGCGCTTGAGCGCGAGGGGCACCAGAATGTCGCGATCATGGCCTATGCAGCGAAATACGCCTCGGCCTTCTACGGCCCCTTCCGCGAGGCGGTCGGTTCCCTTGGCAGGCTGAAGGGCGACAAGCGCGGCTACCAGATGGACCCCGCCAACATCGAGGAGGCCTTGCGCGAGGTGGAGCTCGACCTTGCCGAGGGAGCCGACTTCGTGATGGTGAAGCCTGGGCTTCCCTATCTCGATGTGATCGCCCGGGTGAAGGACGCGTTCGGGGTTCCGACCTTCGCCTATCAGGTGAGCGGCGAGTATGCGATGATCGAGCATGCCGCCGCAGCTGGCGCAGGCGACCGCAACGCCCTCATTCTCGAGACACTGCTCGCGTTCAAGAGAGCCGGCGCCGCGGGCGTCCTTACCTATCATGCCCTGGATGCTGCGCGCCTCATCAATGGCTGAAATCGTTGCGACGACAGAGCGCCTCCGGCTTCGCACGTGGGACGATGAAGACGGGCTGCGCTTCTTCAGGATCATGAACACCCCGGCGGTCATGCGCTGGCTCGGCGGCGTCCAGTCGCCAGATGGATGGCACGCGGCATTCGACCGGCTGCGCGCCTACGAGCGCGACTTCGGCTTCACCTTCTGGATCGCCGAGCGGAAGAGTGATGACGAGATCCTCGGCTTTTGCGGCCTCAAGCGCGCCAATGCGCCCGGAGCGGACGCGATCGCCGGCGAGGTCGAGATCGGCTGGCGCCTCCGCGAGGACGCATGGGGGAAGGGGTACGCAAAGGAAGCAGCGATCGCGTCGCTGGATCTTGCCTTCGACCGCTTCGATGCGCCGCGGGTCGTCGCCGTCACCGCTGCGGGGAATGTTCCGAGCCAGGGTTTGATGAAGAGACTGGGCATGGAGCGGCGCGAGGACCTGGATTTCGTGGATCAGCGCTTCCCGCCGGACAGCGACGTCAACCCGCAGGTCGTCTTCATGATTGATGCGTCTGGCTGGCCGGATGCCCGGGCGGCGGCCCTCGCCTAAAGACCGAGACGAGCTTGGACGGCGTGGATCCGGTCGGCCTGCCGCTGGTCGAGTGAGCCGACCAGCGTCGCTGCCCTGTGGATCGCCTCCAGATCATTGGGCGCGATGCCGCGCTGCGCTTGAAGCGCGACTGCCCCGATCTCGTCAATGTCGCCAAGTGCAGTCGCGGTCGCCTTGCGGGCCGCAATAGCGGCAGTCAGCGATTCCTGCGCCGCGATCCAGCTTTCACTCTGGTGCGCTCCTGCCGCGGCAGCAAGCCGTTCAGCTTGCGAGACGGCGCCCTCGAATGCGGCGTCGCCCGATCTTGCCTGTTCGACGAGAACCGCAAGGCGCGCCTGTAGCTGGGCAGATGCCGGCCGGTCATTCATCGGCTTCACGACGGGAACGCGCGGATCGATTGCTTCGGCGGCGCGCGGCTGGAGGGACGGGTAGGGGCCGCCCGGAGACGAGCAGGCGCTGACCGCAAGGACGAGGAGACAAGCTGCGCTTCGCATCGAGGCAAAGCTAGTAGGTGCGCGCTCGCGAGCTGGCAAATGCTAAGGCTTGCGCGGCCGCGCCGACGCCCCTATGTCGCGGCCTTCGCGATGCGCCCCAAAAGGCGCCGCACAGCGCGCCCGTAGCTCAGCTGGATAGAGCACCAGACTACGAATCTGGGGGTCAGAGGTTCGAATCCTTTCGGGCGCGCCATTTATCGCGATTTGTCAATGACTTATTAGTCGCTCTTGTAGGCCGAGAGCAGTTGCGGAGCCATCTTCTCGCCCTCGGGCAGGCGGGGCACGAAACGGAGACGCTCGTACTCTTGGCACCTCCTTCGACGGCACTTTGCCCTCCCCAGCAAAGGCCAAGAGTGTAACCTATGTCTCCGGTATCAACTGCGACCCATCTCTCGGGAAGGGCACAAGGACCTAGAACCATAGTCGAGTGAATTATCCAGTTGCCTCGGCACGGACAATCACACGCTGTTGGACCCTATCGCCTGCAATTCCGTTCCTGACCAAGAAAGGAACAGCGGCAATGGAAGCTTCGGAGCGAAGGTACACCACTGGGGTTAGCCGCCGCTGGCAGCTGCACCCGTTCTTCGTGTCGATCGGCGGGACCTTGCTGATCGCCGCTTTTCCCTCGGACGTGATGTATTCCCAGACATCGCTGATGCAGTGGTCGAACGCGTCCGAATGGCTGATCGCCGTCGGGCTCGTCTTTGCGCTGCTTGCCGCGATTGCACTCGCCATTGACCTCTTGGCCGACCGCGGGCGGCGCATCAGCTGGATCGACCTGGTTCTGCTGGCGGTCGCGGCACTCCTCTCGTTGCTGAACGCCTTCGTTCACAGCCGGGATGCATGGACGACCGTGGAGCCGGTAGGAATCTGGTTGTCGGGGATCTCGGCGCTCCTCCTCTTCATCGTTGGACTCCGCGGCTGGAGCGCCTTGGCCCAGCCCTTCGATCGTGACGGAGACCGCGCATGAACTCCCTCCGCTTCGGCGCTGCACTCCTCAGCATCGCCTCCCTCGCCGCCTGCGCGCAGAAGGGTGACGACCCAATGAAGCAGTACGGGCCCAACCCCGTCCTGCCCGGACCCAGGCAATATCTCTTCCCGCCGATGAGCGTGCCCAAGGAAATCGGCTGGAAGGCGGGCGAAACTCCGGCCGTTCCCCCGGGCCTCAAGATCCAGGCCATGGCCAGCGGCCTCATGCACCCGCGGATGGTCTACATGCTCCCCAACGGCGACATCCTCGTCGTCGAATCGAACGGTCCCGGCACCAACAAATTCCGGGTGAAGGACTATATCCAAGGCAAGGTAAAGGCCCGCGCCGGCTCCGCCGGAAAAGGCGGGAACCGGATCACCTTGCTGCGCGACACCAACGGCGACGGCATGCCGGACCTCAAGACCGTGTTCCTGGAGCACCTCCATTCGCCCTTCGGCGTCGTCCTCGTCGGAAACATGCTCTATGTCGCCAATACCGACGCGATTGTCGCTTATCCCTATACGGCGGGCGAGACCCGGATCACCGCAGCCCCGTTGAAGCTCGCCGATCTTCCAGCGGGCGAGATCAACCATCACTGGACCAAGTCACTGACCGCCAGCCCGGACGGTTCAAAACTCTATGTCGGAGTCGGATCGAACAGCAACATCACCGAGAACGGGATGGACGCGGAGCAGGGCCGTGCCGCAATCTACGAAGTAGACCGGCAGACGGGCGCCAAGCGGATCTATGCATCGGGCGTGCGCAATCCGACCGGTCTTGCTTTCGAGCCGGGCACCAACAAGCTGTTCGCGATCGCGAACGAGCGTGACGAGATCGGCCCCGACCTCGTTCCCGACTATCTGACCAGCGTCCAGGACGGCGGCTTTTACGGATGGCCCTACAGTTACTGGGGTCAGCACGTCGACATTCGTGTTCACCCA
>DATMHD010000021.1:0-4833 GCA_035555075.1 Sphingomicrobium sp.
GCGGCAATGGGCTTACGCTTGACTGTGGAGCCTGCTGCACAAGAATCTCGGGCAGGCTAACGCCGTCTCATCTCGTCCAGGGGCGAAGCATAAGATCTTTATTGAGGATGGCGCGGACCGGCCATCCGGGGCGCACAGTAATGGTCGGTTGGATATCGAGGTTCCGGCTGGTGATCTGGTCGCCCGCATCGGCAGCCCTTCGCTGCGCGGACTCCCGGATCGCACGAACGAGATCGCCCTCGGAATTGCCCAGACTCAGTTCAGTGCCGACGCCGAGCAGCGTCGACAGGACGATGCCTTTCAGAAGCCGCCACGTGTGCCCGTCGACCTTGTCCGCGACGCCCGAGTAACCCGAGACGTCGGTCGCGGGCACATTGTCGATCTCGATCGAGGATCCGTCAGGAAGGAGGATCCGGTTCCAAACGACGAGCGCTCGCTCCTGACCGTAAGCGACCACATTGTCATACTTGCCAATAAGGCGCGCACCCTGCGGGATCAGGACGACCCGTCCGGTGACGCTATCCCGGACGTTCTCCGTCACTTGTGCGAGAACCATCCCGGGTAAGTCCGAATTGAGGCCGGTGATGAAGCTTGCCGGGATAACGGTCCCCGCTGTCAGGAGCCATTGCGACGCGGGCGGGCGAAGCTCGTGTGGCTCGACGTTTCCCGTCGACGAGCGAGCAAATTCGATCTTGTGTTGGGCGTTCGAAGAACCGGTCGGCTCCTCACGAGCACTGTCCACGGGAGCCGAAGCCGGCGTTGCCACCCCCGGTTCCGACAGACGCGGAGGCTGGGCGAGTTGCACGATGACTGGCGCGGATCTCGCCGCCTCGAGCGCGCTCTGAGCTCGCTCGCGGTCGACCGTTGCAAGCGAAGCCTCCCGTTCCCCATCGAGAGATCGAACTGCCGCTGGAGAGACAGCTTCAAGACTTCGTCGATGGTCAAGGATCGGACCGCCAAGATCGCCGGGCAGCGGAGGTCCAAGGCGCGGAACGTCAGCATAACTCTTCGGCGCATTGGCAATCGCCTCCGGGCCAGCTTCCCGCGACGGCTCGGGGTTTCCCACACTGCCCGCGCTCTTCTGAAAGGCCGGAGGCTCGAGCGCGATCCACGACAAACCCACGAGGATCGCGGCAACGGCCGCGGTAACGCCAACAATGACCTTGCGGCGGAAGCGCACAACCGGACGGGGACGCCCGCGAAGGACCAGCTTCTCGGGGTCCTCCTTCACCAGCGCCGGGGCAGCATCCTCAGCGCCGCTCATGATGCCCTCCCCGGCCGGGCCACGCCGCGAATGATCCGGACGATCGATTGCCGCTTGCCGCCGAGGCGGAGCTCGGCGGCGGGGAAGAGCCTGTCGACCACATAATATCTCCCGCGCTGCCGGTAGTTGACCAGTTCCGGGCGCCCATCCGGCCCACGCACGAACAGGGGCGGCGCCTCCCCCTGGGCAAGGCTCGGCGGAAATTCGATGAACACCTGATGCCCGTCGTCAAAGGCGCGAACCGGCCGCCAGGGCGGCCTGTCGCCCTCGATGCGATAGTTGAAGTCGAGTGCCTCCACCGCAAGGTCAGGGGTGACGACGGGTCCAACGGGTTGAGGTTGAGCGGTCCCCTTTAGAGCAAGGAGACCATCGTCCGGATAGGTCCAGGCGATGCTCGCCATTCCGGAGCCGGCAAAGCTCTGAAGCTCCACATGATAGACCCGCCGGTCAGTCGCGATCATGAGGTTGGTGGAAAGGCCGATGGCGGTCGGCTTCACGAGGATGTGCGTGCGGCGCGTCGTCCCTGCCCCGCTCGACGTTTCACCGATCACCCAGCGGGCCGTGTCGCCTGCTGCGACCGAGATCAGGGTCTCGCCCTGCTGGAGCGTGATGTCGCTCACCCGCTCGGGCGCGGCATGGAGCCGATAGGCCGCCCCCTCGCTCCACGGATAGCGCTGCACTACGCCCGAGTAAGCGTCAGGGCCCGGCTCGACGATTGCACTGCCGCGTGTCGCCTCAACAGGTCCGGCACTTCGCGCGCCCCCGCCTCCTGTGCGGGTCGCCCCGAAAGAAGCCCTGGCGTGCGCGGTCGCAGCCATGGGCGCTGCCCGTCCGCTCACCATTGGGGGCGATGCAGTGATGGCCGCGCTCGACGCGGCAAGTGCGACAAGCGACGGGAAAGTCGAAATGGCCGTGACGATCATTACATGCTCCTTCCTGAGACATCTGGCGTCCCCACAGCCCCTTGCGGGTCGAGCGGGGATCCAAGGGGGATGTTGATGTCCCGGACAGCCCGAACGGGCGGCGCTGCGGTCTCGAGCTCGCGCGACCAGTCGATCCCGTCGACGTAAAGCCCAAGCGGATTCTTACGCAGGATTTCGGCCGATGCGGGCGGCCGGATGATGACCGTGACGATCGCGGTCCAGCGGCTGGTCCCGACGAGCGTCCCGCGCTCGAATTCGCTTTCGGCCCATTTGACCTGGAATGATCGATCCGATGCACGGACGACGCTCGTCACCTGGACCGAGACGGTCCTTGTGCCCACCGATCCGAACGGGTTCGCGGTTCGCGCATATTCACTGAGGAACCGCGATCCCCTCGCCGTCACGAAATCATAGGCCTCGAGCCAATTGGCGCGCATCAGGATCGGATCGAGGGAAACACCGCGAACATCGCCAATGAACTTGCCAAGATGCCAGGCGACCTGCGGATCGGTTGGCTGGTAGTCCTTCTGCGCCTTCGTGAGCGCCCGGGCTTCGCCAAGGCGGTCGACCTCGACGACATAAGGGACGACCCGGCTCTGCATCGACTGCCAGACGAGGCCAGCTGCAAGGCCGCTCGAGAGGAGAAGACCGCCCAGAGCCATGAGACGCCAGTTGCGGGCCTGGACCCTCGCCGAGCCGATGCGCTCGTCCCAGACCTGCCCTGCTCTCTGGTACGGCGTCTGCGGCTCGGGCGTCCGGCCGTAGCGCTGAACTGCGCGTCTGAACCTCATCTGTTCAGTCCTCCTTTTCCTTGATGTCGGGAATTGCCGCGGCGCCGCCTCCCCCGCCCTGATGGAGGGCGTGAAGCGCGACCTGCCGGTGGTGACGTGCAGATTGTTCGGAGCGGAGCCGCCGCGCCCATTCAGGCGCACCATCGTCCGCGGTTGGAGCCGTGGTGCTCCCGGTCCCCGCTCCGGCGAGGAGTGCCGCTCGTCGTCCGCGCTCGGCTGCGGCGCGAATACCAAAGCCGCCTCCAAATTGTTCCCGTGCGGCGGCAGCGCCGGCGTGAGCGATGCCGGAAAGACCCGCACCGATGGTTGTTGCGCCCGAGGTCTCCTGGCCAAGACGATAGGCGGTCATGGCTCCTGCCCCCATCGCGGTTCCGGCGCGGACAGCTGCAAGGGCTCCGCCGCCTGCGGCGCGCGCTGCTCCGAGCGCTGCGCTGCCGCCTACCCCGAGCGAGCCCACTGCCGCGGCGCTCGTCGCAATGGCGGAGCCTGCGCCAAGCTGGGGCCCTCCGCTCACCAGACCGGAAGCAATTGCAGGACCGAAAATGCCAACGCCAAGGAGCGTAAGGCTAGCAAGCACCAGGCTCATCGCGCCGCCAAGGTCCGGCTGCTCGCCGTTCGCGGCCATCCGGAACTCGTCGAAGAAGCCCGAACCGATGCCGACGATCACGGCCAGAACCATGATCTTGATGCCCGACGTCACCACATTGCCGAGCACCCGCTCGGCAAGGAAGCTGGTCCGGTTCCAGAGGGCGAAGGGAACGAGAACGAAGCCCGCAAGAGTGGTCAGCTTGAACTCGACGATGGTGACGAAGAGCTGGATCGAGAGGATGAAGAAAGCGAGGATGACGAGAAGCCAGGCGAACATCAGCACGGCGATCGTCAGGAAGTTGTCGAAGAAACTGGTGATGCCGAGGAGCTGGCTGACCTGGTCAAGGAGGGGCTTGGCCGCATCAAAGCCGGTCGATGCGATGAAGCCTGGGCGGACGAGGTCCGCGGCCGAGAGGCGACCACCGCCTGCGGTGATCCCTAGGCCCGCGAATGACCTGAAGATGATATCGGCGAGTGTCGAGAAGCGGCCGATGATGAACGCGAACGCGCCGACGTAGAGGATCTTCTTGAGGAAGCGCGCGATCACGTCGTCTTCGCCGCCGAGCGCCCAGAAAAGACCTGCAAGGGTCACATCGATCGCGACCAGCGTCGAGCTCAGGAATACAACGTCTCCGCCAGGCAGCCCGAAGCCGCTGTCGATGTATTGAATGAACGCCGCCATGAAGCGGTCGATGACGTTGAGGTCAGCCATGGCTGGAGCTGCATTCCTCTGAAAGGCCGGGATGGAACGCCGCAGGGCTTCCCGACGGGGGCAGCGGGAGCCCTGCGGCTGGTGCGAGCGGCAATTGGCCAAGCACTCGCACCGGTCCAGCTCGACTAATTGCGGGGCTCGAGCCCCAGGAACCTTCGCGTTGCCGCCTTTCCGTCCTCCTCGGCCTGGACCTGGCGCGCGCGCTCGATTGCAACCTCGCGAAACTCGGCCGCCATGAGGTTCTGGAGCTGGAGCTGCTGCTTGACGCTGAGCGCCAGGAGCTGGTTCGAGGCCTGGCCAACCTGGAGAGCGCCAACCGCGCCCTGGCTCGCCGACGCAAGCTCGCTCAGCGTGGACGCGTCCTCCTCGACGTTTGCTGCAACCCGCGCCTGGACGCTCATCGCCTGGCGGTAGGCGGCGCTTGCAGCATCGAGGCGGGCCCGCACCTGCGACACCTGCGCGCTCTTCGTCAGCACCTGCTGCAGTTCGCCTGGAAAGAGGCTCCGGATCTTCCGATCGAGGCCCTCCACCTTGAAATCGATCCCTTGAGCTTCG
>DATMHD010000022.1:0-5034 GCA_035555075.1 Sphingomicrobium sp.
CCTCGACGTCCAGTTGAGGCGATACAGCCTTGGCGCAATCGATAGCTCCTGGCTGGTCTCGGGCGTGGATATCTTTTTCGTGATCAGCGGCTTCATCATGTGGGTCACGACCGCACGAGCCGCGCACGTGACGGGCACCAAGTTCATGATCAACCGGCTGATCCGGATCGTCCCCTTATACTGGGCCGTGTCGCTGTTCGTTCTGGCGACGGCGATCATGGCTCCGCAATTGCTGCATACCACGACGCTCGAGCCCATCCACGCGCTTGCTTCCTTCCTGTTCATTCCGGCCCGTCACCCGGTCACCGGCCAGTTCTGGCCGCTTCTCGTGCCCGGCTGGACGCTCAATTACGAAATGCTTTTCTACGTTCTGTTCGCGATCTCGATCGCCGCCGGCAACCGTTCGCTCGGGCGGCGCCTCGCTTGGCTGTTCGGTCTCATCGCCTCCGTTCTAGTGGTGGCAAGCGCGACCAGGAGCGGCATCGACGTCATGAATTTCTACGCCAATCCGATGATGTTCGAATTCCTGGCGGGGACCTTGCTGGCGATTGTCTATGCGTCGGGCAGAGTGGCCGCTTCATGGTTGTGGTTCGGCGCGATCCTTGTTGGTTTCCTGCTGCTCTGGCGAGGGATGCAGATCATGCCCGCGGGCGTTCCCGCATTCGCACCGGGTGCGATCCTGGTCGTGGCCGGGGGGCTGTTCAGCCCGCCCGTTCGAATCACCTTATTGCAGAGGATCGGCGACGCCTCCTACTCCCTCTATCTCACGCACGTCATCACCTTGGCCATCGTCGCTACGCTTTGGAGCCGGCAATCTTTCCTACACGGCGCGATTGTCTTTGGAGCCATCAGCCTCGTTGCCGCGCTCGTCGCCGCGATGGTCTGCTACCGCCTTTTCGAGCGGCCGGTCACAGCCTGGCTGAAGCGTATCGATGCTTCGGCGGGCTATCTGGCCAGGAGCGTCGCGCCCACGCCCGAGCGTCGCCACACGCAATAGATCACACTGCGAGAAGCAGAATCGCCACGCCAGTGCCCAATAACTGAGGAGAGCTGCGGTGTCTGAGTGACGTGTCCGCTGCTCACCAAGACGTCAGTTTCCTTTCACCGGGGCCAGCGGCCGCCTTACCCAGACATCGTATGATGCAATTGCGAGCAGCAGGATTGCCGCGACCGAATAGGAAATCGCGCCTCCTGACACATCCGCATATATCCGCACCGCGAACAGGCTTTCGATCCTGCTCGGCCTGATGATCAGGAGCAGAGCAGCGCAGACGAGAAGGATCCGCAGTTTGGACCTGTGCAGGCTAAGCACCAGCGCCGCTACGATCAGCAAGATGCTCATGTCGTAACTATGCAGCGGCACCAAGGCCGCGATGGCGGCGAACAAAAACGCCAAGGCGGTGACGGATTGTGGACTACGGCGGAGCAGTACACCAGCCGTAACAGCACAAAGGAGGGCCAGAGCGAACTGCACCGCCAGGGGCAACTCCATGCCCATCCGCGCCAGGAGGTGGCTGGGACCGGTCATCGCCAAGGGACTGTTGGCCTCCCACCCGCTATATGCTGCGATGTTGGCGAGCATTCCGCGCGCGGTCGCCACGAGTCCGAAAGGGATGATCTGGGGGAGGGCGAGCAGCGCCGATCCGAGAACCGCCCAAGTTACTGCCGCTCGGTGGCTCGGCGACAATGCGAAGGCGACAAGCAGGAGCAATCCGACCTGCGGCTTGAGGCATGCGAACAGCAACCCGATCACGAGCAGAACCGTCGACAAGCTGAGCTGCGCGCAGATGATCAGCGCCAGCCCGAGATAGATGAGAATGGGCGAAACCTGACCGGCGGTCAGGAGGTCGCCGCTTGGCTCCATGGTCGTTGCCAGCGCGCAGGCTGCTGCTGCGAGGAGCGCTCGCCGCGCAAGCGGTCGCCCTCGCGTCAGCATCCAGACGACGGCAAACGTCGCTCCGAGCAGGATGAGCGTAAGGGTGATTCGCCAGAGCGTCAGCGACGTCGGAAGATCGAACAGCGCCAATGCGCGGCAGACGAGCCACCAATTCGGCGGGTAGAACCATTGCACGTGGTTGCCGGGCGGAAGCAACGCTTTCCCGAGCTCGCTGAACGAACTCGCATAGGGGTTCTTGCCCTGCGCCCACAAATATCCGGCGAACCAGAAGGAGCGGAAGTCGACTTCCGGCTTGGGCGCGATCAGCCCCCGCCAGATCGGATAGGCAATAGCGATCGCGAAGAAGAAAAGCGCTGCGGCCCAGTGTGCTTTGGTGAAAAATTGAAACCACCGGCTGCCTTGATCGCGGTCCACCAGGACTCCTATGATCGTTCGCTAGCCGCAGCATAGAGAAGCGGCCGCGCCGTTGCGACGCCCATTCCACGTCCTACTACTACTAAACTTGGTTTAACGTCTTGCAATATTGCAGGCAATTATAAGGTGGGTACACAAGGCGAGCTTGTGAACGAAGAGGTGGTGAAGATCGCGAGTATGACGCCATCCTCGGGCCCCTGACCCTGGTCTAGTTGATCGTCCACGTGAAGAACGAGGAGGAAGGCATCACCTCGTTCGTCGAGTGCCTCACACTCCGATCCTCGCCCGGATCAGCAAAGGGCCGGGCTGGGAGGTTCTGTTCGTCGACGATTGGAGCACCGATGAGACCAGGCGACGTGAATGGCGACCGCCAGCAGCAAGAATGCCGCGAGGGATAGAGTGAGGACGCCAGCCCCATAGTCATAAAACGTTATGCCGAGCATAGCTTCGAGGCGGGTCGGTCGTAGGATCAAGATCAAAGCCGCAGCCAAGACGGCCTGACAAATTCTATTCTCCTCAAGTTTCCAGATCATGCAGGTCAGCAGGACGAGCAACGTCATGTCGTATGTATGAAGCGGTGCGAACGCCGCCACTCCAGCGATCAAAATTGTCGTGGCCGCTAGTGAGCGAGGATCACGGCGGTATAGCATACCGGCGGCGACCGCGGTGAGTGTCGCCAGGGCGAACTGAGCTCCTACAGGGAAGCTTCCGCCCAACCGCGCAACGAAGTGCCCAGGACCCGTCAAAATCTCGTTTCCGCCAAGGCGGCCCCACTTTGACAGATTGTAAGCCCACTCTCGAGCCGTCGTCACCGCTCCAAAACTGAGGAATTGGGGCGAGGCCAGAACCAAATCGCTGACAAGTGCAATGAGCAGAGGCTTCCGCCATTCCACCGCGAAGGCAACGGCGAGATAAACCGTCAGGCCGATCTGCGGCTTCAGAGAAACCAGCACCAGTCCGATCGCCATGAGCAGCGGGGATCGCCGAAGCTGCGAAAGGACAATCAGGGTGAGGCCCAGGTACACGAGGATCGGCGACACCTGGCCGTTAATAAGAGCGTTCCCGGTCGCCTCGATCGTCGTTGCAAGTGCGCACGCCCCAGAGACGATCATCAGTCGGCGAGGCAACGGTTGTTCTTGAGCAAGTGCCGCTACAACCGCGCCGGTGGACGCGATCAATATCGCGGTTGAAGTCAAACGCCAGACAATGATTGCCGTAGCAAGGTCAAACGCGGCGAGGCATCGGCTGACGATCCACCAGTTCGGCGGATATAACCAGTATTCAAGCCCATTGCCGGTTGGAACGAGCTGTGTTCCCATTTGGTGAAAAGCCGACGAGTAGGGGTCGAGCCCGTGAGCCCACATATATCCGGCGAACCAGTAAAATCGGAAATCGACCTCAGGCTGGGGATCGAGCAAGCCCCTCCAGACCGGATAGCCAACGGCGATCGCAAAAAAGAGAAACGTCGCCGACAGCTCAACCTTGGTAACTGATCCATGCCACCGGCTGCCTTGATCGCGATCCACGAGCACTCCTGCGAACGTTCCTGCTACGGCATAGTGAAACCAGCCCGGCGTTGCGACAAACAATCAACATGTTACAAAACTTGCCTTAACGTCCTCTAATATAACGTAGGCGCAAAGGGAGAGGCGGTGAACGAAGAGGTGGCGAAGATCGCGAGCAGGACGCCGTCCTCGGGCTGCGTGCCTATGATCTCGCTGATCGTCCCCGTGAAGAACGAGGAGGAAGGCGTTCGCCCGTTCGTCGAGTGCCTCACTCCAATCCTCGATCGGGTAGCCGAAGGGCCCGACTGGGAAATCCTGTTCGTCGACGATGGGAGCACCGACGAGACGATCGCTGCGATTGCTGCCGCTCACTTCCGGGATCCCCGCGTGCGGGCGCTCTCCTTGTCGCGCAATTTCGGCAAGGAAGCGGCGCTTACCGCTGGCCTGGAGCATGCGCGCGGGCAGGCGGTCGTACCGATGGACGTCGATATGCAGGATCCGCCGGAGGTGCTGGTGGAAATGGTGCGCAAGTGGCGCGAAGGCTATGAGATGGTCTTCGGCTTGCGCCGCAGCCGCGCCAGCGACAGCCTTCCCAAGCGACTGACCGCGGGCCTGTTCTATCGTACCCACAACTGGATCTCGGACGACAAGATTCCGCAACATGCAGGCGATTTCCGCCTTCTCGATCGCAAAGTGGTCGAGGCGATCCGCGTTCTTCCGGAACGAAATCGATTCATGAAAGGACTCTTCGCCTGGGCCGGCTTCCGCCAGACGGCGGTCGAGTACGACAGGGCGGAGCGGAGCGTCGGTCAGTCGAAGTTCAGCTCGTGGAAGCTGTGGACGCTAGCGCTTGACGGGATCACGTCCTCGTCGACTGCGCCGCTTCGCGTTTGGAGTTATCTCGGCGCTTGCATCGCCTTCCTTGCGCTCTGCTATGCCATTTTCATTGCGATACGAACCTTGCTTCTGGGCATCGACATGCCCGGTTACGCGTCTCTAATGGTCTCGGTTCTCTTCCTCGGCGGAGTGCAACTCATTTCACTCGGAATCCTCGGAGAGTATGTGGGTCGCATATTGATCGAGACCAAGCAGCGCCCGCTCTATGTGATCCGCGACACCATCGGGATCGAGGACCGCTAATCGCGCTCCGCTTCGCGCTTCGCAGCCCAAGTATCGACGACGGGTGTCCAGTTCCGGAACAGTGCGGATTGCCGCGAT
>DATMHD010000023.1:0-3584 GCA_035555075.1 Sphingomicrobium sp.
GTGCTCGTCCCAGCCGACGATTCCGGCAGTGAAGATCAACCGCCCCTTGGCGCTGATTCCGTTCGAATAGCCTTTGTGTCGCGGCCAGTTCGGCGGCTGCAGGATTTTCATGGGCATGTACCTTTGAGAAGATCACGCGCCATGATTTGCCGCTGCACTTCGCTTGCGCCTTCGTAGATGCGAAGCGCCCGTATATCCCGATATAATTCCTCGGCCTTCACGCCGCGGGTAACTCCGGCGCCGCCGTGCATCTGGACGGCCGCGTCAATGACCTGCTGGGCGCTTTCGGTCGCGTGGAGCTTGGCCATTGCTGCTGCACGTCGGTGGTCCGTGCCGCCTTTGTCCTGCTGCCAGGCAGCGCGGTAGATGAGCAGTGCCGAGGCGTCGATGGCGACCGCCATGTCGGCAAGTTTCGCCTGGGTGACCGCATTCTCGGCAAGGGTCCCGCTGCCAAGGCGTCTCTGCTGCGTCCATGCCATGGCTTCGTCGAGGGCCCGCCTCGCCAACCCCAATGCCGCTGCTCCGACGGTCACCCGGAACAGGTTGAGCGTTTCCATTCCGATCCGGAAACCCTCGCCCGGTTCGCCGATGATCGCGTCCGCGCCGATACGCACGTTGTCGTAGCGAAGACGAGCAAGCGGATGAGGTGCGATGACGCCGATCCGCTCGGCGACCTCGACGGCATCACCAGGCACGATGAACGCGGAGAGGCCGCGGGCGCCTTCGCCTTCGCCGGTCCGGGCGAAGGTCACGTAAAAATCGGCGATCCCCCCGTTCGAGATGTAGGTCTTCTCGCCGACAAGGACCCATTCATTGCCGTCGCGCATGGCCGAGGTCTGCATGTTCCTTGCGTCCGACCCGCATTCGGGTTCGGTCATTGCAAATGCCGCTATGGCCTCGCCGCTCGCGACCCGTGGCAGCCACTCGCGCTTCTGCTCGACGGTTCCGAACAGGCTGATCGCGCCCGATCCCAAGCCCTGCATCGCGAAGGCGAAATCGGCGAGCGCGCCATGGTAGGCAAGGGTCTCGCGAGCAATTGCAAGGCTGCGCACATCAGGACGGGCATCGCGCTCGGCAACGCAGAGCTTCAGGAGCCCCGCGCTTCCGAGCTCCGCGACCAAAGTGCGACAGGTCGCATCGAGCGTCTCGTCGGGTTCCGGCATCGTCGCGCACCAGCCGAGCAGCCGGTCGGCGAGCTCACGATGACGAGCGTCGAAGAAGGGCCACGAAAGGAAACTTCGATCCGCCATCAATTGCCCTGGAACTCGGGCTTCCGCTTGCTTGCAAATGCTTCGTAGGCGCGGCGGAAATCATTGGTGTCCATGCAGCGGGCCTGCGCCCGTGCTTCCATTTCGAGCGCCTGGTCGATGGTTGCGTTCCATTCGGCATCGAGTTGCCGCTTGGTGATAGCGTGGGCGATCGTGGGGCCGTTCGCGAGCTCGCGCGCCAGCGCATCGGCTTGCGCAAGTACGTCCTCGACAACGCGGTTGTAGAAACCCCAGCTCAATCCCTCGTCGCTCGTCATGCTCCGGCCGGTGAACAAGAGCTCGGCCGCCCGCCCATGGCCGATGAGCCGTGGAAGGATTGCGCACGCGCCCATGTCGGCTCCTGAAAGTCCGACCCTTGTGAACAGGAAGGCGGTCTTGCAACCCGGCTGACCAAAACGGATGTCACTTGCCATCGCGAGGATTGCCCCGGCGCCGGCACAGACGCCTTCGACGGCGGCGATGATGGGCTGCGGACAGCAGCGCATCGCCCTTACGAGGTCACCCGTCATCCGGGTGAATTTCAGGAGGCCTTCGCAGTCCATCCTGGTGAGCGGGCCAATGATCTCGTGTACATCGCCGCCACTGCAGAAATTGCCGCCCGCGCCGCGCAGGACGACGACCTTGACCGAGCGCATGTTCTTGAGCGCGCGAAACGTGTCCCGAAGCTCGTCATAGCTCTCGAACGTCAGCGGATTCTTCCGTTCCGGCCGGTTGAGCGTGACGGTTGCGACCCCCTCCTCGAACTTCCACTCAAAATGATGCGGCTGAAAACTCGCCGGGTCCCAGGTCACGCGGCCGTTCCTCCATCGATGGTGATTGCCGCCCCGTTGATGTCGCGAGAAAGCGGCAGGCAAAGCATTGCAATGACGTTGCCGATCGCCTGCGGGTCGACGAGCCGACCGCTGGCATTCATGTTGGTGATGGCGGAGCGGGCATCGCCCTCGCTCCGTCCGGTGATCTGCGAGACGCGCGCGACCGAATGGTCGGTCATCGGAGTATCGACGTAGCCTGGACAGACGGCGTTCACCGTCAGGTGCGATCTTGCATATTCGGCCGCAAGGGAACGCATCAGTCCAAGAAGCCCGTGCTTCGAGGCGGCATAATGGGCGGCGTAGGGGACGCCCCGGAGGCTCGCGACCGAAGCGACGAACACCAGCCTTCCACTGTCGCTTTCAAGGAGGTCCTTGATGCCCTGCTGGGCGCATTCGAATGCGGCGGAGAGATTGGTCGCGATGATGCGGTCCCAGCTCTCGCGGGTCATTTTGTGGAACGGGGCGCTTTCGGCGATTCCGGCATTGACGATGA
The DNA here is from genome assembly GCA_035555075.1 of Sphingomicrobium sp. Taxonomy (GTDB): domain Bacteria; phylum Pseudomonadota; class Alphaproteobacteria; order Sphingomonadales; family Sphingomonadaceae; genus Sphingomicrobium. The sequence goes on from DATMHD010000023.1 coordinate 2,574, forward strand.
GAAGGTCGACAGGACCGTTCAGCGTTCGCGCTTCATCGAAGGCGTCGCTGACCTGCCGGGGAACGGTGACGTCGCATGCAATCGCAAGTCCCGAGCAGCGATCCGCAACCGCCTGGAGGGGCTCGAGCCGCCTTCCAAGGAGCGACAGCTTGGCACCTGCAGCACCAAGCTGCTCGGCCGTTGCGGCACCGATGCCGGTGCCTCCGCCCGTGATCAGCGCGTGACGACCGGCAAGTGGAGACTCTGCCATCCTCTCCCCTCTTCTCACCTTGAGCATTGGCCCAACCGCCTTGAGGTGGCAAGGCGGTCGGAATGAAGCTTGCGATCCTTGAAACCGGCCGTCCACCCGGAAGCCTTCCAGCCGAGTTCGGAGATTATCCCGAGATGATCTCGAACCTGCTTGGTAGCGGTTTCGAGATCGAGCGCTTCGATGTCGCGGCCGGAGACCTTCCCCGCGACCCGACCTGGCATGCCGCCTTCGTCATCACCGGCTCCCCGGCCGGCGTCTATGATCCGTTACCCTGGATCGCGCCGCTGCAGCAGTTCATCCGTTCCGTGAGCCGCAGGAAGATGGTGGGCATCTGCTTTGGCCACCAGGTCATGGCCGAGGCGCTGGGTGGCCATGTCGAGAAATCCGACAAGGGTTGGGGTGCGGGACTCCACCGTTATGAAGTCGTCAACCGCGAGCCGTGGATGGACGGTGCGGGCGAGATTGCTGCACCTGCATCACATCAGGACCAGGTGGTCGTGCAGCCCCCCGCCACCAGGGTCCTCGCCCGGTCTTCCTTCACTCCTTACGCCGCGCTCGCCTGGCATGATCGACCGGCGATCTCATTTCAGTTTCATCCCGAATTCTCGCCCGCCTTTGCAAGGGCGCTCATCGAGAAACGCTACGACATCGTCCCCGATCCCGACGCGGCCATCGCTTCCCTCGATGCGCCCAATGACAACGATCGCGTTGGCGGTTGGATACGGCGCTTCCTGGAGGCATAGGCGCCAGCAACTTCAAGT
>DATMHD010000024.1:0-3853 GCA_035555075.1 Sphingomicrobium sp.
AGAAGGTCGATCGGCTCGTTCCTTTCGATAATCTCCAGCGCGTCCTCGCCATTGTCGGCTGTGATCACCGTGTAAGCGTGACGTGCGAGCGCGCGCTCGGCGACGCTTCGCACCATCGGCTCGTCCTCGACGAGGAGCACGGTACCGCTTCCCCACAGTTCGTCCTTCTTTGCCTTGATGGTCTTGCGCGCCCGTCCAGCTCCAGCTTCTTCGTGGTGGACGGGCAGGTAGATCACGAACTGTGTGCCCTCGCCGACCTTCGAATCAGCGAAGATGAAGCCGCCGGACTGCTTGACGATGCCGTAGACCGTCGAAAGGCCAAGGCCGGTGCCCTTCCCCACTTCCTTCGTCGTGAAGAAAGGTTCGAAGATCTTGCCAAGGACGCTTGGTGCAATGCCGGTCCCGGTATCGGTCACCGAAAGAGCACTATAGTCTGCGATCGGCAGAATATCCGAGCCCAGCTCCGCAACCTGATCGGCCTTCACCGAATAGGTCTGGATGGTGAGCACTCCTCCACCTTTCGCGGCCATTGCGTCACGAGCGTTGACTGCAAGATTGATGATCACCTGCTCGAGCTGCCCGGGATCCGCCCGGATCGGGCCAAGGCTCCGGCCGTGCTTCACGACGAGCTCCACCGTCTCGCCAAGAAGCCGCTTCAGGAGATGCGATACTTCAGAGACGACGTCGGGAAGCTGGAGCACCTGCGGACGAAGGGTCTGCTGGCGCGAAAAGGCGAGGAGCTGGCGGGTAAGCCCCGCGGCGCGGTTGGAATTCGACTTGATCTGCTGGATGTCGTCATAGTCGCTGTCGCCAGGCGTATGGCGCATAAGCATGAGGTCGCAGTGACCGATGATCGCTGTGAGGATGTTGTTGAAGTCATGCGCGACGCCGCCTGCAAGCTGGCCGACCACCTGCATTTTGGTGGCCTGGGCGACTTGCCGCTTGAGCTTCGCTTCCTCGCTATTGTCCTTGAGAAGGAGAAGGACCGCGGCATCGCCAAGGCCCCTCAGCCCCGCGATTGTGAGCGCGACCGGTTCCGACGCCTGGTTGGTAAGCCGGACCGCAAGATCCCCGGACATCGCTGGTCCCCGCGCGTTGCGCCGGACAGCGTCGGCAACTGCCGCTTTGTCTTCCTTGACCACGAGGTCGCCGGGATAGACGGGCATCGCCAGCCCCTTGAATCCCGCCGCCTGCCGGAAAGCGGAATTCATCGTCAGGAAGCGGCCGTCGCGATCAACGAGCGCAAGGCCGATAGGAAGCACCTCGAGGAGCGCCTGGAGGTTCGATGATTGTGCAACAGAATCGGGCCTTTGGGTGTCGAACAGGAGATAGGTGCCGGCACTGCCCTCGCCTGAGGATTCGGCAGCAACATGGACCGCGCGAAGCGTTAGCGAAGGCTCGGCTTCGGCAACGAGCCGGACCTCGTCACCCTCTCCAAATTCAACCAGGTCGCCGAAGCGCGCGCCGCGGGGCGCCTGCCCCGCCACGAGCGCCCGATCAACGAAGAGGCTGTTCGCCGCAAGGATGATGCCCGCCTCGTCGACCACCGCTGCAAGAACGCCGCCCTGCGCGAGGCGCTCGCCCATGCTTCCCGAAAGCCGCCGGACTGCAGTCGTCAGCGGATCTGCCGGCTGAGGAAGAGGGAAGCGCCATAGAAGCAGGTTCTCGCGCGCGCCCACGCGCTCCACTTCGACAGGCGTATGGCCTCTCGTGGTCTCGACCCCTGCGACGCATCCCGCCCCGTCGCGAAGCGCCATGGTCTGGACAAGCTTCAGGCCGTCGCGCGCTTCCTCGCCGGTCGCAAGATCGAGCGGCGAACTCTTGGCGAAGCGATCACGATAGCTGTCGTTGACGATGAGAAGAGATCCCTCGTCGTTCGTCAGTGCCACAGGGTCGCGGATGAGCCCGAGGGCCGAACCCACCAGGGAATAGTCTGGCTCCGAAACGAGGGGTTCCAGGCCGAACTCGGGCCGCCTCGGCCGTCGGGATAGAAGGGCTGCGCCAGCACCGCCTGCAAGGAGTGCGACTACGGCAAGGAACGGCCGCCCGGCGAGGAGAAGCAGGACCGCGACGGTGAGGCCAGCGGCTCCCGCCAATGTCGGCGCAAGCCACCGGCCCCATCCATCGAGCGGGGTCGAGTTGATTGCAGGCAGTTCCTGGTACAGCATTTAGGCGGGACGCATCCTACCAGCTGTAGCGGCTCCTACCAGATGCGAACTCGATCAGCCGGATCAAGGTAGAGTTTCTGCCCGGGCTTCACATCGAAAGCCTGGTACCAGGGGTCCATGTTCCGGACCACACTTGCCCGGACCGCGCACGGGGAATGGGGATCCGTCAGCAACTGCTGCCGCTGTGCCGGCTCGCGCATCTTGCAGCGCCACACCTGCGCAAAGCCAAGGTAGAAGCGCTGGTCGGCCGTCATTCCGTCGATCACCCGCGGCGCAGCCCCGTTGAGCGAAGCAAGATAGGCATCGTGCGCGACCGTGAGGCCGGCGAGGTCCGCAACATTCTCGCCCATCGTCAGCTTGCCGTTGACGTGCATTCCGGGGAGCGGCTCGTACGAGTTGATCTGCGCTTCATATTTGTCGAGCCGCGCAGTGAACTGCTTGGAATCGCCCGGAGTCCACCAGTCGATCAACTTGCCGGTCAGATCGTATTTGGCGCCCTGGTCGTCAAAATGATGACTGAGTTCGTGTCCGATCACAGCCCCGATGCCGCCGTAGTTGACGGCATCATCGGCGTTGGGGTCGAAGAATGGCGGCTGGAGGATCGCTGCCGGAAACACGATCTCAACCATGCCGAAATTGGCATAAGCGTTGATCTCCATCGGGGTCATGCCCCACTCCCAGCGACGGATCGGGCCACCAAGTTTACCCAGCTGGTAGGCATATTCGAACCTTGCCGAACGCATTGCGTTGCCAACGACGTCGTCGCGTTTGATGACGAGCGCGCTCATGTTTCGCCACTGCGAGGGATAGCCGATCTTGGGCGTGAAGGCCGCAAGCTTGGCGTGCGCCTTTGTCTTCGTCTCGGGGCTCATCCATTCGAGCTTGTCGATCCGGCGGTTCATCGCGCCGATGATGTTATGGACCAGCCTGTCCGCGGCTGCTTTCGTCTCGGGCGGGAAATAGCGCGCGACATACAGCCGGCTGACGTCGTCCCCCATGGTGGTCACCGTGAAGGTCACTGCGCGCTTCCAGCGGGGTTCCTGCTGCGGCGTGCCCGAAAGGACGGTGCCGAAGAAGCTGAACCGCTCCTGGTCAAATCGCTTCGGCAGGTAGCTCGCGTAGCTGTCGATCGAGCGGATCAGGAGCTGGTCCTTGAGGGCTCCAAGCGGAGCTGCGGAAAGCGCCGCCGCTTCGCCGGTGAAGGCGGTCGGCTGTGCAACGATCACCTCGTTCGGACGGGCAATTCCCGCGGTCCTGACGAGCGCTGCGAAATCGAACCCGGGAGCCTGCTTCGAAAGCTCGGCAAGGGTCATCTTGTTATAGGTCTTGTCCGCATCGCGGCTCTGCGCGCGCGTCCAGTGAGCGGTTGCGATCTTCGTCTCGAGATCGAGGACTGCCTGTGCACGTGCGGCGGGACTCTGCTCGCCTGCGAGCGTCAGCACGTTCGTCAGATGCTGGAGATATTTTGCACGTGTCTCGGCAAGCTTGGGGTCGCTCGAAAGATAATAGTCTCGGTCCGGCATTCCGAGCCCGGCCTGCGACATCGACAGGATGTAGCTGTTCGGCGCCTTACGATCCTGGGCAACGAACATCCGGAATGGTGCTGCAATGCCGATCTGCTGACCATGAGCGTAAAGTGCGGCCAGGCCGACCTTGCTTTTCAGTCCCTTGATCTCACCAAGCCA
>DATMHD010000025.1:0-8505 GCA_035555075.1 Sphingomicrobium sp.
AAATTGCTTGCGCGACCCGAAGACCCGTCCGGTCCTCAGCCCGGCCTTGTGCGAGACGAGGCAAGGATCGCCTCCAGTCGCGCCAGCATGCGCTGCGTGCGATCGGGAAAGCGGGGAGCAAGGTTGACCGTTTCGCCGGGATCTTCGGCGAGGTTGAACAGCTGGGGCTGCGGACCATCGCCGATTTCATTCCCGTGGAAAGCGCCGGACATCGAGGCCTGCGGTTTGATCACCTTCCAGTCGCCCTCGACCAGCGCAAGAATGCTGTCGCCGTGCGCCTTGAGGCTGCTCTGCTCGGAATTGATCGTGCTGGTATCCTCGACGACGAAGCTGCGCCCGCTGAGCGACCTTGCGGTAAGCGCAGGGAGCAGGTCGAAGCTGTCCACCGCCTCATCTCCTGCAAGCGGCTTGCCGATGAGGTTCGCAAAGGTCGCGAACATGTCGACGCAGTCGATCATCGCAGGAGAGGTGACGCCCGCCGGGATCGCATCGGGCCAGTGCGAGATGAACGGTACCCGCAGCCCACCATCGTAGATGCTGTACTTCCCGCTTCTGAACGGGCCCGAGGGGCGATGTTCGCCGATCTTCTTCACCGCATCGTCGTCATAGCCGTCGTTGAGAACCGGGCCGTTGTCGCTGCTGATCACGATCAGCGTGCTGTCGAGAATGTCGAGCTCCTCCAGCTTCTGGACGAGCGCGCCCACGACCCAGTCGAATTCGGCGATGGCATCGCCGCGAGGACCCATCCTCGTTGTCCCCTGAAAGCGCTTGGCAGGCACTCGCGGCACGTGGATCTCGCTTGCCGCGAAATAGAGGAAGAAGGGCTTCTTGCGATTGTGGTCGAAGAACTCCGTTGCCTTTGCGACCAGGGTGTCGGCAATGTCCTCATCGACCCATCGAGCCGAATGGCCGCCCTTCATGAAGCCGATCCGGCTGACCCCGTCGACGATGGTGCCGTTATGGCCATCGTTCCACATCATCTTGAGTTTGTCAGGATTTTCCAGCCCGGTGGGATCGTCGCCGATCTTGGCCCGATAATCGACGGTGATCGGATCCTTGGGATCAAGGTTCACCACGTGATGATCTTCGATGAAGACAGTGGGAACCCGGTCGAGCGTTGCCGGGAAATAGAATGCGTAGTCGAAACCGATCTCGAGGGGTCCGGGCTCGATCTTCCCGTTCCAGTCGAGATTGCCGTTGCCAAGGCCAAGATGCCATTTGCCAATGGCAGCTGTCGTGTAGCCCGCTTCTTTCATCATCGAGGCAACGGTCGGTTTGCCCGGCTGGATCAGTGCGGGAGCATCACCTGGAAGGATATGAGCGCCAGGATTGCGCCATGCATATTCACCGGTGAGGAACGCATAGCGTGATGGCGTGCAGGTCGCCGAGGGCGCATGGCCGCTGGTGAACTTCACGCCATTGCGGGCGAGCCGGTCGACATTGGGCGTCGAGATATCGGTTCCGCCGTAACAGGAGAGATCCTGGAACCCGAGATCGTCGGCGAAGATGAAGATGATGTTTGGGTTGCGGCGCCCTGCCCTGGCGACAGCGCTCTTCGCGAATGTGGCTGCCACGAGCGAAGCAGCAGTGCCCGCAAGGAGACCGCGGCGTGTTGCCATCGTGGTCATTGTACGTTCCCCTCCAAGGGTCTTCAGCGACGGCCGGCTGGATTCGGCGTCGCGAGGTTCTGAAACTGCGCGAGCCAATATGGATTGGTGCCTTCCGCACCATCGGCATGCGGCTGCACCGTCCGTGACGCGATGATGCTGTTGAGAAGCCAGGGCGTGCTTTCGGGGCCAAAGCCCTTCACCATCGAACCACCCTGCTTGAAGCCGTAGGTCGCGACTGCAAGCTTGCCGGTCGCTCGAAACATCGCGACCTCGTCCGTCAGGTAATTGCGCTGGGCTGCAAACCAGGGGCTCGATGTCAGAAATTCATCCCATTCGGCCTGCGGCAGGGGCCTGGCGATTGCCTGGGCAATCACCTGCCAGACCTCGGTTGCGGGCGCGAACCCGTAATGGGCGGCAAAGCTTGGCGGGACGCGGTCCTTAAGATGCTCCTTCCAGTACCAGACCAGCGAGAACTCGGTGGCAATGAACTTCTGGTCGGGCCTCAGTCGCGGAAGGACATAGGCCAGGAATTGGCTGGATTCCTCAAGCGAGCGAACGTGGGGATGGATGTCGACGCCATCGAGCTCGGGGGTCTTGCGCACGAATTCGAGCCAGCGCTCGGTCGTCGCTGTCCGCATTGCGGGCACGTTGAGGCGGTTGAGCGCGCCCATGAACAGTCGCGTAGGACATGGGCCGGGACAATGCTGCGCGCGATAGGCAATGACACGATGCGCCATGGCCTCGTAAAAGTCATTGAGGCGGCTGTCGCGCTCGTCCCCGGGCGCTTCGATGAAGGGTTCGTTGCCAATTTCGAGAATGTCGACCTTGCCGATCACCAGCGGCAGCACTGCGTCAAGCTCGGCGGCCGCGCGATCGAACCGGGCTGAGCCAACGGGCGGGATGCCCGTTTCCTTCATCGGCCATTTGAGCGTCAGGATGGTGCCAAAGCCGCGCTTTCCGGCCTCGAGAGTCGTGGCGACCGCGCGATGCGCGCCCGGGTCGGCGACATTGACCTGGGGCATCGTTAGAAAGCCGCGAACCCATTGGTCATTGGCCCGCTTCAGCTCGGCAAAGTCCACGTCCTCATAATGTTCATTGAAGTTCGCTCCGAGCGCGCCGTCCAGCCCTCGACCAGCGGTCGCCCGGCGCGGCGCTTCCGACCCTGGCGCCGGATCGCCGCCTCTGCCCGGCTTGCCGACGAGGCCGAAGCCTACCGGAATTGGACGTTCCTTCAGGCGAAGACCGGGCTCTCCAGCAATCGCGCGTGCGTCCCGAACGCTTGCAACCGACCCGTCCGGCCAGAACAGTCCGTTAACCGTTCCCTTGAACCGCTGCACCTTCAAATAGGCCCGCTTGACTTCGAGCGACCAGAAGAAATTGGCGATCGGATACTGGCGTACGACAGGCGCAAGCGACGCATAATCGATGCCACTGTCGGTCTCGTTCACCTTTTCGTCGCCCCAGCCGCTGCCGCCCGGACGGATCCGCTGCCATTCGGTCAACCACACCGGCAGACCAACCGACTTGCCATAAGCCATGGCTTGCTCGATCCGGCCACGGATCTCGCCAACGGACTGCGGGTAATTGTCGTGGAACTGAATGACGTCGAGCCCGAGCGGCACGAAGTTCCTGGCAACTTCGATCTTGTCGGTTCCGACCGTCAGTGGAACGCTGCCCTGGAGGGACTTGGCGGTACCGAACATTGACTTTGCAAACGGCACCGTCGGTGCGTTCTCGCCAGCCTCGTTCGGCTCGTTCATGACCTCGATCGCAAGCAACCGGTCATCATTGCCGTACCGCTTCATGAACCATTCGACGAATTGGCGCGGCTGTTCCCAGCCGCTTGCCGGCCCTCCCGCGATCGCCCGTCCGGGCGACTGGATCGCAAAGGCTCTCGCCGGATCCTTCGTCCACATGTTGGCCGGCGTCGGAGCAACGCCGTCATTCTCGAACAGCGATACGAGGACCCTAATGCCGTGCGCCTTCGCGATGGCCAGAAACTGGTCGAGCCTCGACCCGAACCTCTGAGGGTCCGACTTCCAATATTCATAGCTTGCCCAGACCCTCAGGGCATTGAGATGGAGGGTTCTCGCACCGTCGAGATCCCGCGAGGTCTGTTGCGGGTCGAAGTCCCGCCACATCTGCGGCGCATTGTACGCATCGGAGGGGACGTAGACGGCCCCGCGGATCTTGGAAGGATCATCGCGTCGCACCGCCGCGGTGCTGGCGGCCGAATGAATGGCAAGGGAGGTTGCCGCCGCAATACAGATTGCCCGTCGAAGCAGGATCTTCTTTCTCGTCATCATATCGTTCCGTTGGCTGATCTTCTGGGTGGCGTTTGCGGATGGGCATTCGCCGGGGCTGTGCCGGGCGGCGGCGTCTCCGCGAGACGATGGATGAGGTCGACTTCCGCCTGCCGGTAGGGGCTGCCATTCTCGTCCAGAACGTCGTGGAACCAGACGGCCGGCCTTGTCCTGACGTAAGGATGTTCCCAGCTGTCCCAGGGAAGCCAGGTCTGCTCGCGTCCCCTCACGAAGCCCCAGTTGATCATTCCAACGTCGTGACGCCAGCCGACCGGCAGTGACCCGTCGAAGGTCGAGCCGGCGCTGCGCGCCATGAATTCGGTGCAGAGTACGGGGCGGCGGAACGTCTGGAGCTGCCTGATCCTTGCTTCGAGGCTCTCGGGCCATCAATAATCGTGGAAGCTGATCACGTCCGACTGGTCGAGCTGGACGGTCTGCACTGCATTATGCGGATGGCCATGGGACCAGTCCGGCCCCTTGCCCCAGAGCCCGCTGGTCAGCGGCTGGGTGGGATTGGCGCTCCGCGCCCAGGCAAAGACCGACGGCAGGAGCTTCGCGACCAGCTCTGCCTTGTCCCGAGGCTGCCCTGGATATTGCTTCGCCAGATTGTCCGGTTCGTTCCACAGGTCCCAGCCAAGGATCCGCCCATCATTGGCAAACGCGCCGACGATACCCTTCACATAGGCTTCGAGCCGCGGATACTGGCGCGGGTCCTGGAGCGCTGCGGTGCCGGGGGATTGCACCCAGCCCGAATTATGCACGCCGGGAACCGGCGCATGCTGGGGCCCGGGGTGCGGATCTGGATCCCAGCAGCTGTCGAACAGCACGAAAAGCGGCTTGATATGATGGCGATGGGCAATCGCGAGGAAGCTGTTGACGCGTTCAACGAACCCTTTCGGATCCTGCTGCCAGAGCTGGTCGTGCAGGAACACGCGCATCGTGTTCATTCCGATCTTCTGTGCCCAGCCCAGTTCCTGATCGATGCGTTGCGGATCGAATGTCGCCGGCTGCCACATCTCGAGCTGGTTGATCGCGTCGGAAGGCACGTAATTCGAGCCGACCAGCCAAGGCTGTCGTGCATACCAGGCCCGGGCCTCTGCCTGCGTCCATCGCGGCCGCGCCGCGGCCGGTGCGGACGCCAAGAGAGCACACGTGACGAACGCGGCAACGATGAAGCGCAGCGCTTTGCGATTCCCGGTCATCTTCTGCCGACCGTGGCGAAGCGATAGACGATGTGGCTCTCGTAACTCTCGCCCGGATCAAGCCGGATCGAGCCGAAGTTCCGATGGTTGGGCGTATCCGGAAAGGCCTGTGGCTCGAGGACGACAGCGTCGCCCTCGCGATAGATGTGGCCATGCTTGCCGACGATTGTGCCGTCGAGGAAATTGCCCGAATAGAATTGGAGGCCCGGCTGGTCTGAGCGGATTTCCATGGATCGCCCGCTCAGCGGATCGACGAGGCGGGCCATCAGCTGCATACCGGGGGGCCGAACGCGGCTGACGACCCAATTATGGTCATATCCCCGGCCGTACCTCAGCTGCGTGCTTCGGCCGTCGCGCAGGCGCGCAGCAATGACCTCGGGCTTTCGAAAGTCGAACGGGGTTCCAGCAACCGGCTTGAATTCCCCGGTGGGAATCGCGGTCCCGTCGGTCGGCGTGAACTCCCTTGCCGGGATCGTCAGGACCTCGTTCATCGCGCCCGAGGCCGAGCCCTCGCCGTTCAGGTTCCAGTATGTGTGGTTGGAAAGGTTGACGAGGGTCCGAGCATCGGTCGTCGCCGAATAATCGATATGAAGCTGGTTATGCTCGTCGAGCGAATATGAGACCGTGGCAGTCAGCGTTCCCGGGAAGCCCATGTCGCCCGCCGGACTGACGTAGCGGAAAGTCACTCCTGGCCGTTCGCCGGCGTGGAGGGATGCAATCTTCCAGACGACCTTGTCGAAGCCCCTGGGGCCGCCGTGAAGAGCGTTCGGCCCGTTGTTGACCGGGACCTGGTACGTCGTTCCGTCGAGAACGAAGCGGCCGTTTGCGATGCGGTTTGCGACCCGGCCGACCGTGCCGCCAAAATAGGCGCTCTTCTGAAGGTAACCCTCGAGCTTATCGTAGCCGAGGACGATATCGGCCTCGCGGTCGGATCGATCGGGTGCCTTGAGGGATTGGACTGCTGCTCCGAGCTCGATGACCGTAAGCTTCAGACCATGGCCATTGTCGAGGGTCACGGCCTTGATGTCGCGGCCATCCGGCATCATCCCGAATGTCCGCGTCGATACGGATCCCTGTGCCTCTGCGGCGAGCAAGACAAGCCCGACGAGGGCGATCGACCTTGCCATCAACGGCTCCTTGCGGAGCCGGGGCTCCGATCACCATCGGATCGAATGACGCAGCGAAATCCGACGTGGCAGGTCGAAGTATCGATGGGCTGCGCGAGCCGGGCAGCCGGGCGATACCGTTGGCAATAATTGGGAGCGCAAAGGTGCGAGCCGCCTTTCAGGACCTTGCGGCCGATCCCGAGATGTTCCTGGCCACGCTCCAGACTCGCTTCGAGGCTTCCGCCCCGGGGATTGCGCGGCACGCAGCACTGCCGCGTCTGCCCATTTTCCAGATACCAGTCGTCGGTCCATTCCCAGACGTTGCCGATCATGTCGCTGAGGCCAAAACCGTTTGCAGGGAAAGCGCCGACGGGCGACGTCCCTGCAAAGCCGTCGGTCATGAGATTCAGGACCGGAAACTGGCCATGCCAGTAATTGGCCATCAATTGACCATCGGGCTCGAACTCGTCTCCCCAGGCAAAGTCGCAGCCTTCGAGGCCGCCGCGCGCGGCGAGCTCCCACTCCGCTTCCGTCGGAAGTGCCTTGCCCGCCCATGACGCAAAGGCCGCCGCGTCGCGGTGCGCGACATGCGTTACCGGATGGTCATCCCGGCCCTCGATCGAACTGCCGGGCCCCTCCGGCTGGCGCCAGTTGGCGCCAATCACGAAATCCCACCATTGCATGTGGCTGAAGCCGACGATTTCGGCGGGCTGGCGAAAGACGATGGAGCCGGGCCGCGCAAGTTCCGGTGGCATGCCCGGATAGTCGCGGGGGTCAGGCGCAATCTCCGCAAGCGTTACGTGGCCGGTTTCCGCGACGAACCTTGCGAAGTCCGAAACGGTGACCGGCGTCCGGTCGATCAGAAACGCATCGACCCTGACCCGGCGCGCGGGTCGCTCCTCGGGATAGTGGCGATCCGACCCCATCACGAACTCGGCTGCCTTGATGGCAATCATCGCATCGGCGTCCGGGTGCGGCTCGGCCATGCCGGTCCCAGGATGTGCCGCCATCAGCGACGCTTGACGATGGTGGAAGGTCCCCACGGAAGCTTAGAGACTTGCGCGAATGCCGAGCGTGAAGGTCCTTCCCTGATATCCGGAATGTTGAAAGATCCCCTCGGCATTTGGCTGTCGGTAATCCACGGTCGTTCGGTAGAATGTCTCACCGAGGAGGTTCGTGACATTCGCCATGACTCGAATGCCCGGCAGCAGCGCAAAGCTTCCGCTCGCATCTATCTGCCCTCCGGGCATGAATTGATATCCGCCGGCTACTACACGTGAGTATCCGCTATAGTAGCGGTAGGCGACGTGCACATCGACATCGCGATGGCTGTAGTAGACTTGGGCGTTGAAGATATCGCGCGAGAAATTGATCGGAAGGACCTCCACCGTGTGCCCGACGAGCGAGGTCAACGTATCACGTGCGTCAGTGATGTTGTGGTTCCAGTTGCCCTCAATGCCCAAGTAGCTCAGTAGCCCCGGAAGAAACGTAAGTTCGCGTCTTGCCTGGAGCTCGAAGCCGCGAAAATGCTTCTTCGCCGGCTCATTGATGGTCTGGTTTATAAATGCGGGAACGACCGTCCCGTCCGGCAAGGTTACGCTCGACGTGATTGTCGACTGCGACGTGAAGTTCGTGACCAGCTTGTAATAGCCAAAGAAGGAAAGGCTCGTCGCCCGGTCCGGATACCATTCGGCCGCGACGTTGACCCCGTCGGACGTGAACGGCTTCAGATCGGGATTGCCCCGGTTAATTGTCACAAAGCCATTGGCATCGACCGCTGCAAGATTGGTCGAGCTTCCGACCGCAAGATCGCCAAAGACCGGGCGCGACAATGTTCGCGAAGCCGCGAAGCGCACGTCGAATGTCGGCGTGAACGCATATTTGAGGTTCAGCGACGGAAGGAGATTGCGGTAGGAATTCTTGAACCGCTGGAGAACGGCGTTGCTCGGGTTCGTTCCCGAAATTCCCTGGTCCGTTTCATTGGTGAGGATGTAGCGAGCGCCGAAATTGCCGGTGAGGCGCCCCATGTCGATATTGGCTTGGACATAGCCTGCATAGCTCTGTTCGAGCACGTCGCTGCTCGCGCCATAGTTTGACCCATATTGCGGCGCGACCTGGACCCCCGGCGAAGTCTCCCCGATGTGCATCAGCTTATCGAGATCATAATATGGGAATGTGGTCGCCGAAGCGCCTCCAAACCGGTTAGGATCGCGTGCGAACGGATTTCTCGTGGTTTCAAGATCACCCGCGTCAAGCGGAGGGCGCACGGTGAGCGAGGCATAAT
>DATMHD010000026.1:0-5359 GCA_035555075.1 Sphingomicrobium sp.
AACGCAGAATTCGCTTTCACACGGACGCGGCGCAATCGGTCGGAAAGATATCGACCAAGGTCGACACGCTCGGTGTCGATCTGCTTTCGATTGCCGGCCGCAAGCTCTACGCCCCGAAAGGGGTAGGCGCGCTTTACGTCCGAGGCGGTCTTGAGCTCGAGCCCTTGATCCACGGCGCGGGCCATGAGCGCGGCCGGCGTGCCGGCACCGAGAGCGCGCTGCTCGCGGTCGGGCTCGGGGCGGCCTGCGCGATCGCCGCAGACCTCGCGCCGATGGCGCGCATCGCGGCTTTGCGTGAATCGCTTCTGGGCGGCGCTGCAAGATCGATTTGGAGATCTCGTCGCGCTCAATGGCCCCTCCACGGAGCGGTTACCGAACACTCTCAACGTGTCGTTCGTCGGTAGGATCGGCACGGACATACTGGAACAACTGAACGGCGTTGCGGCATCCACGGGGTCGGCGTGCCATTCGGGGCGGATTGAACTCTCGCCCGTTCTCGCCGCGATGGGCGTACCCGAAAGACTCGGAATGGGCGCGCTTCGCAAGCGTCCTGATGGCTTGATCTCCGTGGATCGAAATGGTCGGAGTGTCAGTGACCCCACTCTCTTCGTTTCGTCATGAGTCAAAGAAAATCCTAAAGACCGCCAGCACAATCGATGCTGAGTTGAAAGTCAGCGACGGAGTCGGTGCGCCGCGTGGGCCCCAAACCCGTAGAACAGCCGAGACCACATCAAACAAGCGGCTGGAATCAACTTTCGTGCCGCAGCAAATGTGCATCGTCCTTCGCGCCCGGAACCGGGTCCTGCCATACGCGGTCGGCGCCCGAAGGACTATGAGGTGGCAGCAGGTTCAGAGACGCCCAGAAAGCTAACGATCAGGATGATAGCTAGACCAAGGCTCTGTTCTGCAACCGCGTTGATCAAAAGCCTGCGAAGGCCGTGCTTCATGTCCGCTGTACTTGACTGCGGTAAGGTGGGGACGACGAGGAAGCGATTGAAGCCTGCAAACATGACCATGGCGCAAAACAGTACAAGCTTTAGCAGAAGCAATTGGCCGTACGTCGTCGTGATCAGGTTAGTGAAGGAGCCCACAAGGAACCAGGAGTTGATTAGACCCGATACGACCAAGATGGCGACGGCGGCATAGCCCATCTTGGAAAAGCGCAATGCAGCTTCGCAAGCACCGCGCTCGGCTTCCTGGTTGCCGCGAAAGGACGCGACGGCGAGATCAAGCAAACCAACGAGTCCGCCAAGCCATGCGCCTGCTCCAACAAGATGGAGAGAGTCCGCCAGGGTGTGCACTGCTCGAGCTTCGTTATCTTCGATTTGCGTGTGCCCGACGCCCGCCAAACTGCCCAGCAGAATTGCGCATATTGCGAGGAGGAGCAGCTCAAGCTTCTTCGACGAACCTCTCACGAGCAACGTAAGGGTACCTATCGCCGCAATCGTTGCCCCGAGCCGCAACAATGCGACGGCTCCAAAGGACGTATCCGTCAGCACGAAGCGGGCCGTTTCCCAAGTCACGCCGCCTCCAGTCATGCTGGTCGCGACGCCGATGAACCACAAAATTCCGCTGGCAAGGACGAGAAGTGAAACCGACAGCGAGATTGCCAGCGCGCGGCCGCCCCTGTCGCGACTTGCCGCTGGCGGACAGGCGTAGAAGGGGAACAGCACCAAGCCAAATAGTACGAGAGACGCCGCGTAGTGCACGAAGCGGACAAGGACGAGCCATAGCTCCACGGCTAGTTGCCGATGGTGAAGGTGTATTCGCCCTTGACTCGGTGAGTGTCCTCAGAGACCGCGTGCCACATCACCCGATACTTGCCCGCCGGTAACGGCGCATCGAGAGGCACCACAAGCTGCTTCTTGTCCTTCAGGTCGACCGCCGGGGTACCTGTAGCAATCGATTTGCCGCTCTCGTCCCGCAAATCCAGGCCTGAAAATTTGGCAATCACTCCTTCCGAGAAGTTCAGGCGAATTTCCCTGGTCGCGGGCGCGGCGCGCTCGATGCCATTCGCCGCTGGAGCGGAGGATGTGAGCTTAGGATGAGCCATTGCTTCGGTCGCAGCAAGGGCAAGGCCGATGCCCGCGCTGATGGCCAAAATTCTAGCGCGCATATTTCATTCTCCTCGCCTCTAAGCTACGTGGCTACCATCCCCAACTGCGGTAGTTGGGATAGTAATAGTGGTAGCGCGGCCGGTAATAGCTGTAGTCGCCACGATCCTCATGATAGTTCCCGTGCAAGTCGCGGAGCGCGCGGTGATAGGCGCGATGCTCGGCACGGCTCTCAAACCCTTCCTCGTGCGCCCGCTCATGAGCTTCCCCTAGCTCGTCATGAAATGCGCGGTGCCCATTGTCCCACTCGTCATGGGCGAGCGCCGGGAGTGTGGACAGTGCTGTAAAGGTAAGCGCGGTGGCCAGAAGTGCACTCTTCAGCTTCATGATATGCTCCCAATCCTAAGAGGCTGACGCTTCGATGCGTGGAACCTGTTCCGGGAAAAATAGGCATCGTCGCTTGAATGAATGCTGAACCAATCCTGGCTGGAAAGAGACCGGGTTCGATTTCCCTTTCGTTGCGGTTCCTGCCGATCTCACGTCGGCGCCTCGCCTAACACCTCTTGGGCGAGACGCCACAGCCGCGCAGCGCCGGCTCGGTCCGTAACTCGAATGGAATTCATCGAGAACGGGTCTCGACGCCTATCGCCGACCAGTATTTGCGGATGCACAGCGAGTCGGGCTCTCCGCCGCGCCATCCCGAGATGATATCGCGCTGTCCGCGCTGCGCCTGACCGTTGCCGCAAGTAGCGCATGGACAGGAAACGACGCGATGCATGCAATCCCAATGGCGATGTGGATCCACCGGGCCGGATCCCGCGTTGCTTCGCCCCCGTAGTAGAGCACGAGACCTGTCATGGCGAGCACGACAAGCATGGCCAGCGTGCTGCCGCCGGTCCATCGTTTGCGCCGCCGGTGCCAGCCCGACCGCACGTGCAGCGGCAGCAGCGAACCGATTGCGATCAAAACTGCATAGGCCGAGATACCGTGGAGCATCAATAGCAACCATTCGGTTTCACCGGGCTCGGCATCGATGAGGTCGTGCAGGACGAACCAGGCGACGCCGCTCAGCGCGACCACCGCGGCTGACGTCCAGACGGCGCTCTTTTGAACGAAGCCGAGGCGCACGGATCAGGCCGCCACCGACTGGAGATCACCACCGCTGATGAAGGCCGTCGCGCCGAAGCGAGCGAAGCAGGGATGTTGCGGCTCGCCGCTCTGGACCAGGATCTTTGTCAAAGCGTCCGCGACGATGCAGCTTGGTGCGACGACCGAATAGGCTCGTCGGTCCGTTGTTGAGCCCGGCGAGGCCAGCGCTCCGCTCCGGCCGACGGTGGCGATGGAGGAGGAGGTCGCAATGGCGCCGTTGCGCAAAAATCCGGCCTGCCGCAAGCCCTGGCCTGGCACATGCACATGGATGGGCTGGTCGATCTCGCCCATGACGCGCAGGTCTCCGCCGGCGTTGACAGTCGCGCGTCGGACGCCCGTTGCGCGAAGCGAGGCGATGGCGCGATCCACCGCGTAGCCCTTTGCTTTCCGCCAAGATCAATCGCCACCGGTGCCGTCAAACCACGGACCGATCCTCCGACAGGCGGACTGTGCTGAAGGTCGCCCTCACAGATATGGTCGAGATCGTTGGCTGGGCGCAACCGCTCATGGAGTTGTTATCCTCGACCTTCGGCGCGCTCGGGCAACTGGTTCACGACACGCTGCCGGCGGGGCTGCTGCAAAGTGTCCTGCAGAACGGCGTGATTTCCGGCGTCGGCAGCTACATGTTGGCACCCGCCTACACGGCGAGCTTCGTCACGTACAACGTCACTCGCGCGCTCGGAGCCGGCTAGACTATGTGTCGGCCCGTTTGAGTCCGAAGGTTTCATGGCGCAATTGCTAGAACCGTTCCAGACGAGCTGAGCACATTAGCATTATTCTAATTCTAATCTGCTACATTGGAGAAATTCCAATCGGGTCTCTATTTTCTGAATCTCAAATTGCAAGCCGACCGTGTTAGATGCGCCCAAATGTCGCGGAGCCTTGAGCTCCACAGGTTGGGGGACTCATGTCGTTGCACCGCTTTTCAGGATTTTCCGTTTCGACACCTGAATCAAATCACCGCTCACGCAGACGAGCGCTACTTGCGGCGACTGCACTGTCGATCCTGGGCTGTAGCAGCGCCTGGGCGGCGGATGGTGACGCGAACGAAGCTCTACTGAAAAAACTGGAAAAGATGGAGCAGCGGATCCAAATGCTTGAGGGAAAGCTCAAGCAGAAACAGGCGGCCGCTCAAGCCGGGCCGGTTACCGTGCCACCTGCAACGCCGCCAGCTGCAGCCCTGACCAATGCTCAGCCCACAACATCTGCGCAGCCAACCGCGCCTGCACGCGCCGCAAGAGCCGAAATCGCGAGCGCCGCGCCATCTCCGACCCCGACGGCGCCGGCAAACAACGGCATCGTGGGGCTCGCCGATTCACCCGTTCCGGGTCTCAGCATTGGTGCCTATGGCGAAATCAAGTTCGGATCCCAGCAAAATCCAGCCGCCAATGGTCAATGGCAAAACGGCTTCGACGCTCACCGGATCGTATTGCTGCCGACTTATGCGATCACGCCCAACATCATCTTCAACGCGGAGATCGAGTTCGAGCACGGCGGGATCGCATTCGACTCGGACGACAAGCGGCACGGTTCAGCCGAGATCGAGCAAATCTGGGTGGATTTCAAGATTGTTGACCAATTCAACTGGCGTTCGCCCGGTATCGATCTCGTGCCGATCGGTTATATCAACCAGCATCACGAGCCAACTCAGTTTTACAGTGTGAACCGCCCGCAACTTTATAACGGTCTGATTCCCTCGACTTGGCATGTCCCGTCAAGCAGCGTCTATGGCCGGATTGCCGACGGCCTGAGTTATCAAATTCAGGTCAGCTCGAGCGTCGAAGACTTCGGCGACGACTTCGGCTTGCGCACCGACGCAAATACGGTTCCGGCCTTCCCGACCGGCTACGCAGCAGGCATTGACGGACTTAGTGCGCTCGCCAATTCAAGGCCCGTTGTCGGCGACTTCCGCCAGTTGAGCAACACGGTCGCCTATGCCGGAAAACTGGATTTCGCGCCGCCCTTCCTGCCGGGATTTGCCGGCAGCGTGAGCGCCTACTACACACCCAATACTACCCCGCGTGGAGCGCACGACGACTTTCGCAATATACTCGGAAGATCGAGCCTCGCGCTGTTCGATGCTGAATTCCGCTACCGGGTTCAAGGTACCGGTCTTGAATTGCGCGGCGAGTATGTTCAGGCAAGATTTGGCCATC
>DATMHD010000027.1:0-6996 GCA_035555075.1 Sphingomicrobium sp.
CGTCAAGCAGCGCCACGATCTCGATGGACCCGAACTCTCTCCCGAGACGAGCGCAATAGTCGTTGGCTACGGGCGGTTCGGTCAGACCGTCGCCCAGATGATGATGGCCAAGGGAATCGGGGTCACGATCATCGACAAGAAGCCAGCCCAGATCGAGCTTTCGAGCGAATATGGAACGAAGGTCTATTATGGCGACGGTCTGAGGATCGACCTTCTTCGAACTGCGGGCGCTGACGCCGCAAGGGTGATTGCCTTCTGCAACGACAATGAGGGCGGCGAGATGACGAGGGAAGCCGTTGCAGCGGTCCTGCGGACCTTCCCGCAGGCCTCGGTCATGGTCCGGCTTTTCGACCGGTTGCACATGCTGGACCTGAGGGGGCTTGATCTCACCTTTGCGGAACGCGAGCTGTTCGAGGGCGCCGTTGCAATGGGGAAGGCCGCGCTCAAGGCCAGCGGCGTCCCGCGCGATGAAATCGAGCGGGTCGAACGTGAATATCGAATGCGCGACTGCGACCGCCTCGAGCTTCAGGGCGCCACTGGCGACGTTCGAGCTGGATGGGAAACGATCTTTGCTCCCGATCGGCCGCTTCCAGGGGAGGAAGTGCCGACGCCGTCCTAGGACGCGTCCCGCTGGGCGAGGTGCTTCTCAAGCGCATCGATGATTGCATCGACGACGTCCTTGTGGGCACCGTCTCCGCTTTTCACGTGGATATGCGCTTCCTCGTAGGAGGGCCGGCGTTCGGCATCGAGCCGTTTCAGTACGGCCCTCGGGTCGTTGTTCCGCAGCTGGACCCGTGTGTCGCGCCTCGATGTCCTTTCGGCAAGGACTTCGACCGGCGCGTCGAGCCAGACCGTGATCGCGCGTTCGTTGAGGAGCTCACGCGTGCGCAGGTCCACAAAAGCTCCGCCACCGGTTGCGATAACCCGCACATTCCCCTGGACGAGGCGTGCGACGAGCCGCCGTTCGCCATCCCGGAAATCCTGCTCGCCATAACGCTCGAACACTTCCGCTGCAGGATAACCGGCAGCGCCTTCGATTTCCTCGTCCGTGTCGACGAATGACAGGCCAAGACGACGGGCCAGGCGGCGCCCGACCGTCGATTTTCCAACCCCCATTAACCCGACCAGCACTATGGGCCGATCGAGACGCTTGCCCAAATCCATCGCTTAAAGGGCTATACAGCGGCTTTCGCGCTCGGCAAAAGCCGGACCATGTCCCGACTGGTCGTGCTCATTGTCGTCTGTGTCGCCTTGATCGGCGCGCTCTTTTTCCTGTCGACGCTGTCCAAGCAGCAGCCGACCCATACGATCGAGGTCCCGATCGCGCAGGGGGGGAATGCGCATTAAGCCCCTGTTGGTTGCATCCGCAGCCGTCCTTGCACTGCCGGCTCTCGCGCAGCAGGTAGCGGCCCCGCAGCCAGCGGCCGGCACTGCGCCCGTCGCTGCTCAGCCGGCCCAGCCGGCGAATGCCGACCAGCCCGCGTCCGAAGGCGGCACTGACGAGACCGCTGTCGAGGAAGTCTCGACGAACAACCTTCAGCCCCCATCGCCGCCAGTCGAATATCCAGGCTGGGCCAGGCGCGATCCCTTCACCGTCGGGCCGCTGAGCCCTGCGAGGGCTGGCCTTACCGATGGGGCCTGGGGCGAGGCCAATGGCATTTTCCTGTCGACCCTCATGCGGCGGATGCAGACACCGCTGGCGTCGAGATGGGCGCATATCGCGCTTCGAGACGGGCTTCTTGCAAAGGTCCATTCGCCGCTCAACCTCAACCCTGTGGACTGGGTCGCCGAGCGCGCCTGGCTGCTCCTTCGCCTTGGCGAGGCCGACGCTGCGCGCATGCTTGTTGCCGGTGTCGATACCGACCGCTTCACTCCCAAGATGGTGCAGGTCGGCGTCCAGAGCGCGCTTGCCAATGCCGATCCTCCGGCTCTTTGCCCCTTAGAGGACGGCATCAAGAAGTTCGATGCGGGGGTGCTTCGTCTCGTGCAGGCGATGTGCGCTTCGCTTGCCGGCGAGCCCGAGGCAGCATCTGCAATGATCGATCAGGCTAGACGATACGGCCGGATCGGCGGTGTAGACCTCGCACTTGCGGAAAAGGTCGTCGGTGCAGGTGCAAGCGGCCGAGCGACCACGATCGAGTGGGATCCGGTGGATTCGCTGAGCGCCTGGCGCTTTGGCCTTGCCACGGGCACGGGAATGGTTCCCCCGGACCGGCTGATGAGCGAAGCCTCGCCGCAGCTTCGCGCGTTCCAGGCCCGCGCTCCGTTGCTGAGCGCTCAGCAGCGCCTGTCGTCGGCGCAGGTCGCAGCGGGGCTCGGAGTCTTCTCGTCGCAGACATTGGTCGACCTTTATTCGGCCATCTACGATTCCACCGATCCGGGAGATCTTCCGGCAAGCGACGCCTGGCAGCTGCGCCAGGCTTTCGTCGGCAAGGACGCCGACACTCGTCTTGCCGCGATCCGGAAGCTTCTTGGCACCCACAAGGATGGACTTCAGAGGGAGGCGGCGCGAGCCCTGGTGGCGCGCGCGGCGACCCTCGTCGAACCCGATCCCAAGCTCGCCAAGGACGCGCCCGACCTCATCTCGGCGATGCTTGCGGGAGGCTATGATCAGGCAGCCGCGCGCTGGATCCCGGCGGTGAGCCGGATGGACGACGAGCCCTCGGATCGCTGCTGGGCGATGCTTGCCCTTGGCGCTCCCAATGTCGCTGACGTCGGGACCAGCAGGATCACTTCCTTCATCAAGCGAGACAACAGCCACGATCATATTCGAAGTGCCTTCCTTGTTGCGGGGCTTGCGGGTCTCGGGCGCATCACGACCGACACCGCCAACTCGCTCAATCGCCGATACGGCCTTGGCCTTGGCCACGTGACCAGCTGGACCAGGATGATCGACGGAGCGGCGGCGCGCGGGCAGGGCGGAACCGTGCTGGTTCTCGTTGGTACCGGATTCCAGACCCCGCTCTGGGACCGGGTGCCGGCTGCCCACCTTTATCATTCACTCTCGGCGCTCGGCCGCACCGGCCAGGACTTCACCGCCCGGATGATCGCCGCAGAGGCGCTCTCGCGAACGTGACACCTGACGATCGGGCTCTGGTCGATCGCTTTCTCGACATGATGGCGGCCGAAGCAGGCTCGTCCCCGCACACGCTCGATGCCTATCGCAACGATCTTGAACGAAGTGCGGAGGACCTCGCTTCCCTGGGTGACGCGTCCACGGAGGATCTTTCGCGCCTTGGGCCCTCCTGGGCGAAGCTTGCATCCTCGACCGTCGCGCGGCGCTCTGCGGCATTGAGGCGGTTCTACAGCTTTCTGGTCGATGACGGCCTGAGGGCGGATGATCCCTCCGAAGCGCTTCCTCGTCCCAAGCTCGAGCGGCCGTTGCCCCGGATCCTGGAAACAGATGAGGTCTCCCGCATGTTCGAAGCGGCCGAGGGCCGCGCCTCGAGCGGCGAGCCATCCGCGCTCAGAAATCTTGCACTTCTTGAACTGCTCTATGGTTCGGGTCTCAGGGCAAGCGAGCTCGTCAGCCTGCCACGCGCCTCGGTCCGGCCAGGACAGCCCTTCCTCGTCGTGCGCGGCAAAGGCTCTAAGGAACGGCTCGTGCCGATTTCGACCCGGGCCCATGTCGCCGTCGGCAAATGGCTCGAGATCGCTCCACCAGGCGCGGCCTGGCTGTTCCCAAGCGGCAGGACGCATCTTAGCCGGGTACGGCTGTTCCAGATCGTGCGCGCAATGGGGGCCGATGCCGGGATCGCTCCCGAACGGATCAGCCCTCATGTCCTTCGCCACGCCTTTGCAACGCATCTTCTGTCGGGTGGTGCGGACCTTCGAGTGCTTCAGAGCCTTCTTGGCCACGCCGACATCGCCACGACGCAAATCTATACCCATGTGGACAGCGCGCGGCTGGTGGAGCTGGTCAACCAGAAGCACCCGCTTGCGACCGGCAGTCGTTGACCTTGACCGCTCGTTCCGCCTAGGCGCCGCCTTCGGATGCAGACCTACCTCGACTTCGAAAAGCCCATTGCCGAGCTCGAGACTCGCGTCGCCGAGCTCAAGGAGACGGCGAACAGCTCCGACATCGACATCGATGCGGAGGTCGGACGCCTCGAGACCAAGGCGAACAGGCTGCTTCGCGACGCTTATGCAAAGCTGACGCCGTGGCAGAAGACGCAGGTCGCCCGGCACCCCGACCGTCCTCATTTCAAGGATTATGTCGCCGGTATCACCGACGATTTCCTGCCGCTCGCCGGCGACCGTTCGTTCGCGGACGATCCCGCGATCATCGGCGGACTTGCACGCATCGACGGGCAGCGGGTGATGCTGATCGGCCATGAGAAGGGCGACGACACCGCCTCGAGGCTGAAGCACAATTTCGGAATGGCCAAGCCCGAGGGTTACCGGAAGGCGATCCGGCTGATGCGGCTTGCCAACCAGTTCGGACTTCCGGTCGTGACGCTGGTGGATACACCAGGTGCCTTCCCAGGCGTCCAGGCCGAGGAGCGCGGCCAGGCTGAAGCCATTGCCCGCTCGACCGAGGAGTGCCTCGCCCTTCGGGTTCCGATGGTCGCGGTGATCGTCGGCGAGGGTGGGTCAGGCGGCGCTGTTGCCATTGCCTCGGCCAATCGGGTCCTGATGTTCGAGCATGCGGTCTATTCGGTGATTTCGCCGGAAGGATGCGCTTCGATCCTGTGGCGGACGGCTGACAAGGCCGCCGATGCCGCAGAGGCCATGAAGATCACTGCCGCCGATCTCCAGGGGCTGGGGATCGTTGACCGTATCGTCGATGAACCGCTGGGCGGTGCTCACCGGGACCCCAACGCTGCGATCGGCGCTCTTAAGGGAGCCCTCATCGAGGAGCTCGACGGTTGCGGCCGATTGGGACCCGACGAACTGCGGGCGCAGCGAAGGGCCAAGTTCCTCGCCATCGGCTGAATTGCGCACTCAGGAACCGAGCCAGTCATTCTCCGTTC
Source organism: Sphingomicrobium sp. (assembly GCA_035555075.1). GTDB lineage: Bacteria > Pseudomonadota > Alphaproteobacteria > Sphingomonadales > Sphingomonadaceae > Sphingomicrobium. The sequence goes on from DATMHD010000027.1 coordinate 4,974, forward strand.
AAAATCCCCGCGGTTACTTCGGGAAATACGGGGAGAGTGGGTCAGCCTGATGCCTAGAGCCTTCCTTCTGCTTGCTTCTGCGGTGCTGGCGCTTGCGCCCGCTGCAGCTCAGCAATTGCGCTATCTCAATCCACAGGACGTTGCGGAGGCGCAGCGTGACCATGCGGAACTCGTCAGGGAGCTTGGCGGCGCCGAGACCGGGCCGCGAGCTGTCTATGTCCAGTCGGTCGGGCGGCGGGTGAGCGCCTTCTCCGGGATCGCCAGTCCTGGCCAGACGCTCCATTTCACGACTCTCAACTCGGCCGTCGAGAATGCATTCTCGGTGCCAGGCGGCTACGTCTACGTCACCCGCCAGCTCATGGGCCTCATGGACGATGAGTCGCAGCTCGCGTTCGCGCTCGGGCATGAGGTCGGCCATATCGCTGCCAACCACGCCCACATCCGCGAGCAATATGCCGAGCGTAACAGCGTCGGGATCTTTGGGCAGATCATGGGCGCCATCTTCGGGCGCGGGGTTTCGGATATCCTGCAGGCCCGGGCGAGGCTCGACATGCTGAGCTTTTCTCGCGAGCAGGAATATGAGGCCGATACCCTGTCGCTAAGATACATGATTTCTGCGGGCTATGATCCAGCGGGCGCGGCCGGTGTTCTCTCCGCGCTCAGCCGTGCAAGCGCGCTCGAGGCGCGAGTCCAGGGCCGGACCAACCGGCAGACGCCGGAATGGGCCAGCACCCATCCTTTGAGCGAGAACCGCATGCAGCGGGTGCTTGCGCAGGGCCGTGCGACCGGGCGCCTCGGCCAGGGAGTTCGCAACAGGGATGCATTCCTTGGCGAGCTTGAGGGCGTTTACGTCGACGATGATCCCGCCCAGGGCGTCATCGAGGGACCAACCTTCACCCACCCTGATCTTCGCATCCAGTTCAGGGTTCCCCAGGGCTATCTCATGTCCAACGGTACGGACGCCGTGACCATTTCGGGATCTGCGGGCAAGGCACAGTTCCGCGGCGGACAGTTCAGCGGTTCGCTGGACAGCGCAATCGTCCTTGCCTTCCGTCAGCTGACCCGCGGCGAGTTCAACATCCCGGTGCCCCAGCCGCAGCGGCTGACGATCAACGGGATGCCGGCCGCTGTCACAACGGCGCGCGTCAGCACCGATTCAGGGCCAATCGATGCAAGCGTCGCCGCTTATCAGTGGGATTCGAACAGGGTCTATTATTTCGTGATGCTGACTCCGGGCGGCTACGGCATCTCGCCATTCCTGCCCATGATCAATTCGCTGAGGCGGGTGTCACCTGCTGAAGCGGCTGCGATCCGCCCAAGGATCATCCATATCGAAGCCGTCCGGCCAGGCGATACGATGCAGTCGCTTGCAAGTCGCATGGCCTATCGCGATTTCAAGCTGGAGCGCTTTCTTTCCCTCAACGGACTGGCCGCGAACAGCCAGCTGGTTCCCGGCCAGAAGGTCAAGCTTGTGGTCTATGGGACGCGGCGGACCTGAGGACCCCATTGGGCTTTAGGGCATGTAGGTGTTTGCAGTATTCCCGAGCTTACCCCACATCCCGCCGACCCCGCCGCCGAGCGACTGCAAGCCACTCATCATCGCAATGACGATGAGGGCGGCAATCAGGCCATATTCGATCGCAGTGGCCCCGCACTGGTCGGCGCGAAGCATGCGCAAGATCTTCCGGATAGCGATCACGCCACCCTCCTCTGGTCCACGTCCACGCGGTAGGTTTACCCGCGCTTCGGTTAACAACTTCCCCGCTGCCATAGTTAACGAAGCCTAATGCGCGTTTCGGCGCTGCTCCGCGGCAGGAGTCCAGCAGGCGAAGTGAATGATTTCAAACGTTTCTGTGGTGCGCCCGCCTTCAGCGGCGTGGGCGAAATTTTCGGCGGCCGCCGCTGCTGCGCGCCTTGAGAGTGAACGGCGCGGTCGCTCGGCGAGGACATTTGTCGCACCCATCCGCCGCAGGTCCCCGATCAAGCCATCCACGGAAGGATAGGCGACGGGCACGCGATCGAT
>DATMHD010000028.1:0-4407 GCA_035555075.1 Sphingomicrobium sp.
CGGTCAGTCTCCTCGCCGGGTGGAGGCTCTATCTCGTGACCTTCGCGACCGGCCTTGCAATGAGGCTCGGCTGGATCGCCCTTCCGCACCAGCTCCACGCGCTCGATGTCCTCGCGAACGCCTGGATCATCGGCATTGCGGCATTAGGCGCCCTGGCGGAGTTCTTCGCCGACAAGGTTCCCCTGGTCGACAGCCTCTGGGATGCAGTGCATTCCATCGTGCGCCCCCTGGGAGGCGCCCTGCTCTCCATGGCGATCGTGGATGGCTCGGACCCCGCCTGGCAGGTCGGAAGCTTTCTCCTCGGCGGGACGGCAGCACTCATCGCCCATGCGGGAAAGACAGGCGCAAGGACGCTGGTGAACGCAAGTCCAGAGCCATTCTCGAACGTGATCGTCTCGAGCACCGAGGATCTTGCAACGATCGGCCTTCTCGGCCTCGCGATCGCAAATCCCATCGCTTCCGCCCTCGTCGCGCTTCTCCTCGTCATGCTCTCGGTCTGGCTCGTCATCGCGGCCCGGCGTATGGTGAAGCGCTTCCTTGAACCCAAACGGCGGCAAGCGGGTTGAGTGCGGTAAAGAGGAGGAGCCAATTATGCCCGTATCCGAAAAGCCGCTGGTAGAACGCGTTGCACGCGTGCTCGCCGGAGCAGCGCACAGCAGCAATGCGGAAGGCAGCGACCCGTCGGCGGGCGAGAAGATCGACAGGATCTGGCGCGAGCACGTCAACCAGGCGCTCGCAGTCCTCCACACGATGCGGGAAGCCGACGGGGAAATGGCTGCCGCCGGCGACGCGGACGTGTGGCGCAAGATGGTCGAAGCAGCGATCGCCGAACGGGTCGATTGAGCCCGCGCGATGCCAGCGGAGCGCGGCCTGTAAGGGCTGACCCGCGCTGGACACTCGTTGCCTGCGTACTCGCCTCGAGCCTCTCGTTCGTCGAAGGGTCGGTCCTCAGCGTCGCCCTGCCCGCAATCCGCGAAAGCTACGGAGCCCACGCCCAGCAAGTTCAGTGGGTGGTCAATGCCTATCTGCTCCCGCTCTCGGCGCTGCTGCTCCTCGGCGGCGCGCTCGGAGACCATTTCGGCCGAAGGCTGCTGCTCGTCACCGGAACCACCATCTTTGCACTTACTTCCCTCGTCTGCGCGCTTGCGCCGAGCCTTCCGGTCCTCCTCATCGCGCGCGCAGCGCAGGGGATCGGCGCCGCACTTCTCCTCCCCAACAGCCTTGCGCTCCTGAACGCCGCCTTTTCGGGCGAGAGACGCGGCCGGGCGGTCGGCATCTGGGCTGCTGCAGGAGCCGCGGCGGCAGCAATCGCCCCGCTTATCGGTGGTTGGCTTGTCGGCACCGTCGGCTGGCCTTCGATCTTCTACATCAACCTGCCGCTCGCCCTTGGCGCCATCCTCCTTGCTCTTCGTTTCGTTGCGGAAAGCCGGGAACCCGGCGCCGGCCGGACAGATTATGGGGGCGCTCTCCTCGCGACGGGCGGCCTTGGCGGCCTCACCTATGCGCTGACTTTATGGTCGGCCACTCGTCACCTCACCGGCGAGGCAGTCATAGCTCTTGTCATCGGGACCGTGATGCTTGCAGGCTTCCTCCTCGCGGAGCATCGCCGCGGGGCTCGCGCGATGCTGCCGCTGGGCGTCCTTGCCAACCGGTGCTTCTCCGGCCTCAATCTCCTCACCTTCCTCCTTTACGCCGCGTTTGCGGCGGCAATGCTTCTCATCCCCTATGTGCTGATCACGAGTGGCGGCTATTCGCCCGTGGAAGCGGGACTCGCGATGCTGCCGCTCCCCGTCATGATGACCTCGCTCTCGCCGACCATGGGCGGCCTTGCAGCACGCATGGGACCTCGCATTCCCCTGACAATCGGTCCCCTCGTGGTGGGCGTTGGCATGCTGCTTTCCTGGCTTGCCGAACCCAACAGCAGCTATTGGACGGGGATCTTCCCCTCCATCGCCGTGATGGCGGCGGGCATGACCATCGCGGTCGCGCCCCTCACCTCTTCCGTCCTCGGCTCGGTTGAAGAAGCCCATGTCGCCATGGCGTCCGGGTTCAACAGCGCAGTCGCGCGCCTCGGCGGCCTCATCGCGACAGCGCTCCTTGGTGCCGTTCTTGCGAGCACCGCCGCGCAATTGTTCGTCGGCTTTCATTGGGCGATGGCGATCTCGGCCGCAGTGGCGGCGCTGAGCAGCCTCGTTGCCCTCACCATGCTGGGCGGCGTGAAGATGAAAAAAGGCGCGTGAACAAAAAAAGGGCCGCCCGGATGTCCGGACGGCCCCTTCATTGTCGAGCCAAAGCGACCTGACTTTAAGCGCGGACCTCCGCGGAGGCTGCGCTCACTCCGGCCGCTTTCGGCATATGACAATGAGACATCAGACCACCTCCTTTCGCTAGTTGAAACATGCGTAAGAAGATGGGTGGTTTTCTCTTGAATTCAAGTAGTTAGGCGTTGGCCTCAATGAAGCGTTCGACCACCGGCGCAATATATTCGCGCCACTTGCGGCCATTGAAGATGCCGTAATGCCCAACGTCCTTGGCAAGCATGTACTGCTTCTTGGACTTAGGCAGCTTCGTTGCGATGGTGAGCGCGGCATTGGTCTGCCCGATGCCCGAGATGTCGTCCCGCTCGCCCTCGATTGCGAGCAGCGCCGTGTCGCGGATCGCGTCGGGACGGACGAGCCTGCCGCGATGCTCCATCTCTCCTTTGGGCAACAGATGCTGCTGAAAGACGGTGTCGACGGTCTGAAGATAGAATTCCGCGGTCATGTCGCAGACGGAGCGATATTCGTCATAGAATTTCTGCGTCGCCGCCGCGCTCTCCTCGTCACCGATCACGAGATGCTTGAACATTTCCCAATGGCTGATGAGGTGGGATCCAAGGTTCATTGTCATGAACCCGGCGAGCTGGAGGAAGCCTGGATACACCTTCCGTCCGGCTCCAGGATAGATCATCGGCACCGTCGCAACGACATTCTGCTCGAACCAGGAAAAGGGCCGCTGGGTCGCGAGCGTGTTGACTGCGGTCGGGGCCTCGCGCGTGTCGATGGGACCACCCATCATGGTGAGCGACTTGGGCCGGTAGCGGTTCTTGTCCTCGTTCATCAATGCCGTCGCCGCGAAGGCGGGCACTGCCGGCTGGCATACCGCGAGCATGTGCGGCCGCTCGCCCGTCTTCTTGCCGATGAGCTCGAGGAACTCGATCAGATAATCGATATAATCGTCGAGATCGAAGCTACCTTCCGAGACCGGCACGAGCTTGGCATCGCGCCAGTCGGTGATGAAGACGTCAAAGCTTGGAAGCAGTCGCTCCACGGTTCCCCGAAGCAAGGTCGCATAGTGACCAGACATCGGAGCGACGATCAGGAGGCGAGGACCGGCCTCGATACCCTCGCGATAGAAGTGCTTCAGCTGCCCGAAGGGCTTTCTGAGGAGAATCTCCTCGTGCACTGGCACGTCCTTGCCGCGCACGCGGATAGTTTCGATCCCGAACTCGGGCTTCCCGCGGGGCGCCGCCGCGTGCGCAAACACCTCGAGGCTCGCCGCAACAACGGGCCCCATTGCGCTATATCCCAAGGGATTGGCCGGGTTGGTGAGCCAGCCGGCTCCGAGCCCGGCTAGCTTGCTCGCACCTGCGAGAAAGGAGCGCTGGACCTCATAAGCATCGTAGAGCATCAAACCTCGCAAAAGCGCCCTGTATCCACACGATGTGGCCACCATTAACGTCGGTGGCAAGGTCAATGTTGCAGTGCGGCACTCTTGCTCGGGGCCAAAGCGCGCTAAGAAGCGGCTTCTTCGAGCTCCTCGACCGTCTCGCGAGGTGGAGCTTCATCGCGGGTAGCGAGAACAGGTGCGGTCTCGCTCCTTGTTGCTGGAAGCACCTCGAGGATTTCCACGATGCGATAGCGCTCGGCGAGGACTTCGTGGTCAGGACCGTAGGAGGTCTCCATGTCGACCCTGCAACGGAGGGCATCACCCGGGCGAATATCGAGTTCGCGCCTGTAGAACTTGTCGAGCATGGTCCCGGCTTCCGCGATCGCGGTGGTGCGGGTTTCTCCATGCTTCAGCAGCCACTGCCCGCTTGCCTGATAGTCAGGCATCTCGACCACAAAGATGATGTCCGCCGAATGATTGACGAGCTTGCGCGAAAGAAGGAGCGTCCTTGGCTCCTCGATCCGCTTGCCGAGATCGAGCTTCGCCGATCCGTTGTTGGTGATGATCCTGACGTTATCGCGGGCATTCAGCGCTGCCTTGGCCTTTTGCCAGGCGGAAACTGCGTCAACGAGCCTCGAGGAATCCGGAAGCACGGGCTGGGCGGTCGTCGTGATCGACGTCCCCCATGCGAGTACACGGATTGCCTGCTGGAGGTCGCCAAGCTGCAGTGTCGGCGACCCGTCCATCCATGCGATCATC
>DATMHD010000029.1:0-2670 GCA_035555075.1 Sphingomicrobium sp.
AGACCCATCGCGACGCTGCGGCGGGTCGAATGCGGCATGTTGAGTTCGTCGATAAACCCCTTGCTCGCGGCGACGAAGGGATTCGCGAAACGTTCTTCATATTCACGCGTCCGCTCGGCGATCTTCAAAGGATCGCCGATATCCTTGCGGAAGATGATCTCGACCGCGCCCTTTGAACCCATCACTGCAATTTCGGCGGTCGGCCACGCATAATTGAGATCGCCGCGCAGATGCTTGGAGGCCATGACGTCATAGGCTCCGCCATATGCCTTGCGGGTAATCACCGTGATCTTGGGGACCGTTGCCTCTGCATAGGCGAACAGCAGCTTTGCTCCATGTTTGATGATCCCGTGATGCTCCTGGCCGACGCCGGGAAGGAAACCCGGGACGTCGACAAAAGTCAGGATCGGGATGTCGAACGCATCGCAGAAGCGGACGAACCGCGCGCCCTTCTTCGCGCTGTTAATGTCGAGAACGCCGGCGAGCACCATCGGCTGGTTGGCAACAACCCCAACTGTCCGGCCCTCGATGCGGATGAACCCGACAATGATGTTGGCTGCGTGAGCCGGCTGCAGTTCGAAGAAGTCGCCCTCGTCGGCGACCTTCCGAATGAGTTCGTGCATGTCGTAAGGCGTCGCTGCGCTCGGCGGGATCAGCGTGTCGAGACTTTCTTCGACCCTGTCCACCGGGTCCTCGCACGGGCGTTCGGGAAGATCGTGGCGGTTTGATAGAGGCAGATAGTCGACGAAGTCTCGAGTTGCGAGAAGCGCGTCTATGTCGTTTTCAAATGCAACGTCAGCGACACCCGACTTGGTCGTGTGGGTGACCGCTCCGCCGAGCTCCTCCTGGGTAACCACTTCGTTGGTCACCGTCTTCACGACGTCGGGACCGGTAACGAACATGTAGGACGAGTCCTTCACCATGAAGATGAAGTCCGTCATCGCCGGTGAATAGACCGCGCCGCCAGCACAAGGCCCCATGATCAGGCTGATCTGCGGTACCACTCCGGATGCGAGCACGTTTCGCTGAAACACCTCCGCATAGCCCGCAAGGCTGGCCACACCCTCCTGAATCCTCGCGCCACCGGAATCATTAAGACCGATGACTGGCGCGCCAACCTTCATCGCCATATCCATGATCTTGCAGATCTTTTGCGCATGACGTTCGGAGAGCGATCCGCCGAAGACGGTGAAGTCCTGCGCGAACACATAGACGAGGCGGCCATTGACCGTCCCCGATCCCGTGACGACACCATCCCCCGGGATCTTCTGCTGATCCATCCCGAAGTCGGTGGCGTTGTGTTCGACGAACATGTCATATTCTTCGAAGCTGCCGGGATCGAGAAGCACGGACAGCCGCTCCCTCGCGGTGAGCCTTCCCTTGGAATGCTGCGCCGCAATACGTTTTTCGCCGCCGCCGAGTCGCGCCAGCTCGCGCCTCTTTTCAAGCTCCTCGATTGTCGTCGCCAACCCATTCCTCCTTGGAAGCGGCGGCCAGCCGTCCGCAAATCGTCCTTCCACGGGTTGTTCGTCGGGTCAATCGGGCGGCCTGGCGCTTGTTGCAGTGCAGCATCGATTGAATCGTATTAACATCAATCAACGTTGCGGAACCGCAATGCGCTTCGGCCCGTTCATCCTGCGTTACCGAAAACACGGAGGTACAACGCAAAATGCTGACTCGCGTCGGGGTGCCAGTTGAGTCTCAAGCCGAGCACTCGGCGCCGGACCCAGGAACCGCAACTTTATTGTGTTTTTCGCACCTGCGATGGAATTTCGTATTCCAGCGACCACAGCACCTCATGAGCCGCTTCTCGCGGGAGATGGACGTCATCTTCTGGGAAGAGCCGGTCGAGGTCGGGGCGAGGGAAACCGCCTATCTGCAGGTTCGCGAGGCGGAGGACGCCTCCAACGTGCGCATCGTTGTTCCGCACCTTCCCCAGGGCATGCCCGAGGACGCGCGCGAGGCGGCGCTCAAACGGCTCCTCGAAGCTCATCTGGCTTCGGTCCGGGGAACACTGATCGCCTGGTACTACACCCCGATGATGCTGACCTTTTCGCGTGACATCGAAGCCGACGTGACCGTGTTCGACGCCATGGACGAGCTCAGCAAGTTCAAGTTCGCCCCGGCCAAGCTTCTCGATCTCGAGCAGGAGCTGATCGACCGCGCCGACGTGGTCTTCACCGGTGGATCGAGCCTCTACGAGGCCAAGAAGGACCGCCACGACAACGTCCATTGCTTCCCTTCATCGGTAGACCGTTGCCATTTCCTGAAAGCGCGAGCGCATCAGTTCGAACCCGCCGACCAGGAAGACCTCCCCAAGCCGCGGCTCGGCTTTTACGGAGTCATCGACGAGCGGTTCGATACCGAGCTTCTGGACGAGATCGCCAGAATGCGTCCCGACTGGTCGTTCGTGATGGTCGGGCCGATCGTAAAGATCTCGCCTGAGGATCTGCCCAAGCGGCCGAACATTCATTATCTGGGCGCCAAGACCTACGACCAGCTTCCGGCCTATCTATCCGGCTGGGACGTGGCGCTCATGCCGTTCGCGATGAACGAGTCTACGCAGTTCATCTCGCCGACCAAGACTCCGGAATACCTCGCCGGCGGGGCACCACTCGTTTCGACGCCGATCAAGGACGTGGTCCGCCATTATGGGCAGCTCGAAGGCGT
>DATMHD010000030.1:0-6126 GCA_035555075.1 Sphingomicrobium sp.
GCCGCTTGCCCTGCTTGGCGAGCGCCAGAGCAGTCATCTCGCCGGCGCTGCCGAACCAGGGCTCACCGGGCTTGGCCAGCGGCTGAAGCCTCGCAACGACCTCCTGGGGCTGGAGCTGGTCGAACTCGAGCTCGGTCTGCCGGATCAGCGCCGCATTCCGATAAGGTGCGGGAAGGCTGCTATCGCCGGCCAGCGCCTTGAAGGTTGCGATCGCGGCTTTCTGGTCGCCCTGCTGGAGTGCAAGCGCAGCGCGAACAAACTGGGCCTGCGCGCGAACACCCTTGCTCCTGCTCTTCGACAATTCGTCGAGCTGCTGCGGAAGCTGGCTGATATTGCCCGCGCCTGCATCCTTGTAGACTTGCGCAAGTTGCTCGACCTGCTGCTCATGCACGGTCACCTGGTGCTGTCTCCACCAGATGAACCCGCCGCTCGCGACAAGGAAAATGATGACGGCGGCAGTCAGCCAACCGCCGTACGCCTTGAAAAAGTCGCGCATCTGATCGCGCCGGAGGTTCTCATCGACCTCGCGGACGAACGTATCGCTAATATCCGGGGGCTGCGCCAAAAAGTGCCTCAATCCGCTCGGTCAGGGATCCACATGCCGGTCGCTTCCCTTCCCCACCCCAGATGAACGGAAGCTGGCGTCGCTTCGTCTAGCGGCTGCAGCGCGAAAGGCAAAGGGGGCCTAGCGTGGCCGCTTTTCAAGGTAGAGATAGGCAGGATCGAATTCCGCAATTCCCTTGAGGCTCTTGAGATCAAGGATGCTCACCCGCCGGTTCTGGAGCTCCACGAGGCCCATTCGCCGCAGCTCCTGAAGCGTTCGGTTGACGTGGACTGCCGTAAGCCCGAGGCACTCGCCCAGTTCGACCTGGGTCAGCGGGAAGTCGTAGCTGTCATTTTCGGCGCGGTCGCCGATCGTGAGACGGACGTTGAGCTCGCAGAACAGGTGCGCCATCCGGCTAAGAGCGGAGCGCCTGCCAAGTGAGAGGGTCCACTCGCGATGGATCGACGCGTCAAGGTTCGTGCTGAACCAGTAGACCCGCGTAAGATGCGGAAATCGTTCCGTAAGATCGACGAGGCGGTCGTGAGGGACAAGTGCGAGCCGGCACGGGCTGAGTGAAATGATGTCGTGGTCAAGATGCTTGAGAGTGAAGCCGTGGAGGTCGGCAAAATCTCCTGCGACATGCAGTTCCGCGATCTGTCTCTGTCCGCTTGGAAGATCTTTCGCGCGTGCCAGCCAGCCATCCAGCAGCAATGTCGATTGGTGGAGAGCTTCACCGTGGCGCACGAAGGTGCGGTCCGCAGGGATCTCGATGACCTGCGAGATCAGCGCGCGAATCGCCTGCTCCTCCTGCGCATTAATGTCGTCACGGGCACGAAGCTTCTTGATATGAACTTCGATCATTGACGCGGACTCCGTTCCGTCGCCAGCCAACGTGCAAGCTCGTTAGCGGTCACCGTGACTTGATGCAGATTAGGATCGTGCGCATTCCGCACGGGCGCCTACTCGCCGATTGCCAGGTCCGAGATGCTGAAAGTGACGATCCGGCGAGCGAGGACCTGGTCGTCCTTTTCCACACGTATCTCAATGGCGGCATTCGCTTCGCCCATGGCGACCTGCTCGCTCGCTATGTTCGCCGCGGCGAGGACTCCGGTCCGAAGTGCGTGTTCGACCGACGGAAAATCATCCTCTTGGGAACTCTGGAACTCGGAGTTGATCATGTGGATTCGATATCGCGGCATAGCTTGTTCACTATCGCGGCGCTCCGCAAGCACTACTAACCTGCATCAATATCAGGTCTTTGGACGATAGGTCTGGTCAGCAGTCGGGAAGCTGCGCTCGCGAACCTCGCCGGCATAAGCGGCGGCGGCCTCCGAGATCCGGGTGGCAAGATCGTCATAGCGCTTCACGAACCGTGGCGTGCGCTCGAACATGCCGAGCATGTCGTCGATGACGAGGACCTGGCCGTCGCATTGCGCAGAGGCGCCGATCCCGACAACAGGCGCAGCAACCCTGGCCTGGATCTCATCCGCGATGGCTTCCATCACGCCCTCGACGACAATGCAGAAGGCTCCCGCTTCATCGACCGCCTGCGCGTCGGCAATGATCTTTGCTGCCTCGCGCTCCTCCCGGCCGCGGGCTCCATAGCCTCCAAGCAGATTTACCGCCTGCGGTGTCAGCCCGACATGACCGATGACGGGTATGCCGCGGTGCGTCAGGAATTCGATCGTCGGCGCCATGGCCTCGCCCCCTTCGAGCTTGACGGCGGCGCATCCTGTCTCCTTCATGATTCGCGCGGCGGACGCAAAGGCGTGTTCGGGCGAAGCTTCGTAGCTTCCAAATGGCATGTCGACGGCTACAAGAGCATGCCAGCTGCCGCGAACGACAGCAGCTCCATGAGCGCACATCATTTCCATAGTGACGGGGATCGTCGAGGGAAGGCCGTAGATCACCTGCCCCAGGCTGTCCCCGACCAGCAGCATGTCGCAGTGGGGATCAAGCAGCTGCGCCATCCGCATCGTATAAGCGGTGAGCATGACGATCGGCCGTTCGGTCCTTCCCTCCGCCTTGCGGGCACGAATCGACGGCGCCGTCATCCGCTTCCCGGGGACCGGCGAAGGCGTTGCGCGGCTGGTCGATGTGTCGATGGTGAAAGTCGACATGGCGCAGGCTTCTAACGTCCCGCCGTTAACCTCGCCAGAGGGGCCATTACGTTTCCGTAACTGCTGGAACATTCGGCCGCCGGCGCGCGTCAGAACAACAAGTGCGCCCATGGGGCGTGGAATTGAAAACGGAGTTCCTCGATGGTTGACCGTCAGTGGTTCGGCGACCTCGCCCGCGCGATCCTTCTTGCTCTTCCGCTCGCCTTCCTGGCGCGTCCGGCCGCTGCCACGATCAACAGCATCAGCAGCCATTACGCACTGCATTCCGCTTCGCTTCACGCCGCTTCGGGGCGCATTAGCGTTCTGGGCTAGCCTCAAGCCCCATCATCATTTGTCGCCGCCGATGCGCTGCTCCCAGCCGGCGCCCTGGGCGAGGGAAATCGAATCGAGCACGGACGTGCTCTGATCGCGAAGGATCGCGAAGGCGCGCCGGATCGCACAGGTCGCTTCGTCATGACAGTCGCCGCAAGGCGCATAGAAATTGACGCTCGCGCAGGAGACGAGAGCGATTGGCCCCTCCATGGTGCGCACTACTTCACCGAACGATATCTGCTCCGAAGTCCGTGCGAGCTGGTAGCCCCCCTTGGGACCTCGAGCACTCTTCACGAGGCCTGCTTTCTTGAGGTCCAGCATGATCAGCTCGAGATATTTGGGCGGCACGCGCTGCGTCTCCGCAATGCGGCTCAACTGCACGGGAGCTCCGCCCTGCTCCTCGGCGAGGAAAAGAAGAGAGCGCAGCGCATAGCGGGTTTTCTGCGTAATCATCGGCTTGGTTGAGAGCCTAGCGATGCAGGCGCGATGCGCAAAGCTCATCAATGAACGGCATTTAACCTTGCAGCCACAGCCCTGAGAAACCATGAAAGATAACCGGCTACCAAGCCGGCGGCGCCGTATCGCTGACTCCCCGCGCGGCGCCGTCCGGACCGTCACCGGACTTTTTGGAGCATGAATGGGCCGCAAGATCCTGTTGATCGAGGACGACCGGGAAACCGCATCGTACCTCGCCAAGGGCCTCAATCAGGAAGGCCATAGCGTCGAGCAGGCGACCAACGGGCAGGACGGACTTTTCCGGGCAACGGACGGCAGCTTCGATCTCATCATCCTTGATCGGATGCTGCCAGTGCTCGACGGGCTTTCGGTACTGAAGGCATTGCGCGCAGCGCGGATCGATACGCCGGTGCTGATCCTGTCGGCGCTCGCATCTGTCGGGGACCGCATCGAGGGTCTCGAATGCGGATCGGACGATTATCTCGTGAAGCCCTTTTCGTTCGCCGAGCTGCTGGCGCGCGTGAATGCACTGCTGAGACGGCGTGAATCTCGGGTCGACCCAGCCGAACACCGGCTGACCGTTGGCGATCTCGAGATCGATCCTTTGTCCCGCACGGTGAAACGGGCCGGCAGGAAGCTTGATCTCAAGCCCCGTGAATATCTGCTGCTCGAATATTTCGCGCGCAACGAGGGACGCGTCGTCACGAGGACGATGCTTCTGGAGCAGGTCTGGGATTATCATTTCGATCCGGGGACGAACGTCATTGACGTCCACGTCAGCCGGCTTCGGCGCAAACTCGATGAAGGCTTCGAAAAGCCGCTTCTGCACACGGTTCGCGGAGCGGGCTACATGCTCGCCGCCTGACGCGGTAGACAGCCATTCGTGCCAACGACGTTACGCATCGCGCTCCTTGCGGGCCTGCTCGCGCTCTTGTCGAATCTCGCCGTCATCGGGTTCATCTATTATCGCACGCATGACGAAGCCGTAGCGACGGTCCGGGCACAGGTCGTCGAACAGGCAAAGGTGCTGAGTGACGTCTACCGCTCCGGCGGAAAGCCGGCGCTCGAGGATGCAATCCAGGACACCATGACTTATGCGGACCCGCAAGCCGTAGTCGCGCTCCTGAGGCCCAATGCCATCGAAACCATGGGCAATCTGGAATCCCTCCCTTCTGGCCTCCTGCCGCTCAGGGAGGGCTATCACACCGCATTGATTAGGAAGCACGGGCAGACGACCCCGCGCGAAGCCGCCCTCATGATTCAGCGCTTCTCGAGCGGCCAATGGGTCATCAGCGGCCGCATTGCGGGCGAAGGATACGCCATTCGGGACACGCTCGAACGTTCGCTCCTGATTGCCCTCGTCGTCGCCGGACTGCTCGGACTTTTGTGCGGCCTCATCACCGCGCGCTACGTCGGACGGCGCATCAGCGACATCGCCAGCGTCGCGAACAGGATCAGTGCGCGCGACCTTTCGCAGCGGGTTCCTGTAACCGGCGCGGGCGACGCTTTCGACCGGCTCGGCAGTCAGGTCAACGCCATGCTCGACAGGATCAGTGCCCTCATGGAGGAACTGAGGCTCCTGACCGACAGTCTCGCCCACGATCTACGATCACCCGTCAGCAGGCTGCGTTCGGCGGCATTTGCGGCAGCCGAGGCAAGCGACCCCAAGGAACAGGAGGACCTCCTCGGGAGCGTCATCCGCCAGGCCGATGCACTCATGCGGATCCTGACGGCCGTGTTGGAGATCAGCCGGTCCGAAGCCCTGACCGGGCGCAAGCAGTTCAGTTGGTTCGATGTCGGAGAACTCGCCGCCGAGCTTAGCGAAATGTATGACCCCCTCGCCGAAGAGCGCGGCGCAAACTTGAAATACGACCGGCCGCCACGGCCTGTGCCATTGTTCGGGCATCGGCAGCTCCTTGCGCAGGCCGTCAGCAACCTCGTTGAAAATGCCATCCGGTACGGGTCGGCGGGCGGCGAGATCCTGGTGCGCGTGCATCCCGGCGAGCGGCAGATTCGTATCGAGGTCGCCGACCGCGGTCCCGGAATTCCGGCCGAGCGCCGGGAAGAAGCGAGGCGCCGCTTCGGGCGACTTGATTCAAGCCGGTCAGACGAGGGTGCCGGCCTCGGCCTTGCTCTTGCCGAAGCCATCGCCCATCTCCACGAGGGATCGCTCAGTCTCGAAGACAACGAGCCGGGACTGCGTACTGTACTGCAACTGCCCGTCCACAGCGGGCAGACGCGCTCGGTCTAAGGCGACCTACTGCTGCGACCAGTCCCATTCCCAAGCGATGATCCGCGCATCCCCACTGCTGCCTTGTTCGTTTGGAGGAGCGGACTTTGGCAAGGGAGACTGCAAGTGGCACGACATGGCTATCTTCGTGAATATGACGAGGCTCCGGACCGCGGCGACAATCGTGACGAGGACTGGAGCGAGCGCAACCGCGGCTTCAAGTTCGATCGGGACCGGTCCGGCGACGAGGACCGCAATCATTCCTCGCGCATGAGCGAGCCCGGTCGCTCCTCATTCCGGGAGGACGACCGCGAGTGGCGCGAAAGACAAGGCAATGACTGGCGCAGCCGCAGCTATGGTAGCAGCTATGGCCGAGGCGGTTTCGAGGACGACTTCAACCCATCGGGCGGCCGCGCCGACTATGTCGGCCGCAATGACTGGGAACGTTCACCCAGGAACTTCAG